>JBGAJL010000163.1:0-5746 GCA_044224935.1 Flavitalea sp. | reverse complement strand
GGGCATACTCACCCAACAGGAACTTGGCGGCATAAACCTTGCCTATCTTTCAGACCTTTCCAGTAGGATTTTCGTTCCTCCCTATGGAATATGGGCCAATATAGTCAGGAACCTGTACCTGTATCTGCCCTTGCTAACGATGGGATTGATGAGCAGGGAAATTAACAGCGGCACCATCAAGTTGCTTTATTCATCTCCAATAAGCGTTAAGGAAATCGTATTTGGGAAATTCCTGGCGATGATGATATACAACGCCGTGCTGATGCTGATCATCGTGCTGATCATTATCATGGCTCTTTTTCATGTCAACGCTGCCGATTCGGGTTTATTATTTTCTGCATTGCTGGGCATGTATCTTTTATTGGGTACCTATACCGCGATCGGCCTTTTCATGTCGACCCTCACTTCTTACCAGGTAGTGGCGGCGTTGAGTACACTGGCCGTTCTTGCCGTGCTCAATTATGTCGGCAACATCTGGCAGGACATCGATTTCGTACGCGACCTCACTTATTTTCTTTCTATTTCCGGCCGCACCGATCAGATACTGTCGGGCCTGATCACAACAAAGGATGTCATTTATTTTATTGCCATAATATCTATCTTCCTGGCATTCAGTGTCTATAAAATGAAATCGTACCAGGAATCCAAACCAGCGCTTATTAAAACTTCGCGATATGTCGGCTCGTTTATCATTATACTGATCATCGGCTATTTTACTTCCAGGCCCGGAATGATCGGATACTGGGATACCACTGCAAGAAAAACAATGACCCTCACTCCAAATACCCAGGAGATAATAAAGCAGACCGGCGACTCTGCAATACGTGTAACCTCATATATCAACCTCCTGGACGACCGTTACTGGCTTGGGCAACCACAGGAACGCAACAATGATATGAAACGCTGGGAACCTTATCTGCGCTTCAAGCCCGGTATCGATTTCAAATATGTGTATTTCTACGACAGCAGCTATGATGAGAGCCTGTATAAATATAACCCCGGCGTTTTCATCAAGCAACTGGCAGAGCGATATGCCAAATCATTCAGGATCGACCTGCATAAATTTAAAACCCCGGAACAGATAAGAAAAGAAATTGATCTCCGGCCTGAACGGAACAGGTATGTGATGTTGCTGGAATACGGCAAACAAAAAACCTTTTTACGTTTGTTTAACGACCCGATAGTTTTTCCAACCGAAACAGAAGTTGCTGCAGCTTTAAAACGATTGATGCAGGCCAGACTTCCTAGAATCGCATTTCTGCAGGGAGAACTGGAAAGAAGCATTGATAAGGCGGGAGAGAAGCATTATAAGATGCTTACCAGTGAAATCACTTTCCGGTATTCATTGATCAACCAGGGCTTTGATGTGGAAACCGTCGATCTTAAAAATAATGATATCCCCGGCGATATTTCTGCATTGGTGATCGCTGATCCGCTGGAGCCATTCGATTCTGTTGCCATTAAAAAAGTGCAGCGGTTTATCGAATCGGGAGGAAATCTTTTACTCGCGGCCGAGCCCGGTAACCAGGAACTTTTCAAACCATTCTTTTCCCTGCTGGGCGTTCGTTTGATGGAAGGAATGCTCGTACAGCCCAGCAATGATTTTTCACCCGACCTCATTCAGTCTTCCCTGACAAAAGCCGGCGCTTCGCTGACGAAAGCTTTACAGGAGAATGCGGAAGATAGTCTTTGCATAACGCTGAGCGGCGCTTCCGCGATTGAATATGATAAGCAGGGACCGTTCACTGTGATTCCCTTCCTGGTGACCCCGGAAAAAAAGAGCTGGAATAAGCATATAAAACCCACAAGAGAAGATATCGAATCGGCATCCAGGGCCGTACAGCAAACCCCGAACAGCAATATGGCTACTGACGCGGTCGGTCCATCAAACAATCTACAGGCAAACCAGCACCAGCTGCCATCGATCCGTTATATTCCCGGCCAGGGTGATCAGGACATCGCACTTCCGGCTGTTGTGGGTTTAACACGCAACATCAATGGAAAGGAACAGCGCATTGTAATATCAGGCGATGCCGATTTTTTAAGCAATATGGAATTGTCGAGGGAGAATATAAGAACGGCTAACTTTAATTTCAGCACGGCATTATTTAGCTGGTTCAGTTATGGTAAATTTCCTATAGACACATCGAGGCCCCGGTCGAAAGACAACAGGCTCAATATTACGGCGAATGGCCTGGATTTCCTGCGTGTAATTTTATTAGGAATTATTCCGGGGATAATTATACTGGGCGCTGCTGTATTATTGATCCGCCGCAGACGTAAATAAATAACTATGCCTTTTATTACCGATCAGCAAACGATCAACGATCTGAATATTACCGGGCGACGAGCGCAAAATTCCATATATGATATTTTTGCGCAAACGGCTACCCGGCAGGGCGCTGCCCTGCTGGAAGATATGTTCCGTTACCCGCTTACGGATATAACGGAAATCAATAACCGAAGTAATCTTTTCCATCATTTCGCGGTGAACCCGCAGCCATGGCCCTTCGAAAGAGAGGTGTTCGACATTGCCGAGAGGTATCTTTCAATAACAGACGACCGGATACGTCTGAACCCTGATGCTCCTTCTTTCAAAGAAAAAATTACGAGCCAGCTGGTTCCCGACAATGATTATATTATCATATCCCAGGGGATCATGTCGCTCGTGAATATTGTACGTGATCTTAATCAATTTATTCTGCAGATACCCGGTGGCACTCCTTATGATCCCGAAAAAGCAGCTGCGGGGCTGATATTGGAAATGCCGGTAATCCAACAGTTGTCCAAAGAACCGCGTAACAGGAAGCTATCCTATAAAACAATTGCTGCTTTTGACAATGAGATACGTTTTGGGAAACGAAATAAACTAAAAGAGCTGCTGCAATGCATTTACAGGCTCGATGTTTACATCACAGTGGCAAACGTTGCTGTTGAAAGGAAATTTTCTTTTGCGAATGCCATTACCGGTCATGAGAAACGGTTTCTGCTTGAGGGCATCTATCATCCGCAGGTGCCCAATGCCGTTGCCAACACGCTGAATATATCTTCAGACAATGTTGTTCTTTTTCTTACCGGCGCAAACATGGCGGGAAAGTCTACATTGATGAAGACATTGGGTATATCGCTCTACCTGGCTCATATGGGTTTTCCCGTACCGGCTGCAAAAATTGAATTTTCAGTGCTCGACGGTATTTATACTACTATCAATTTACCCGATAATCTGGGTATGGGCGCCAGTCATTTTTTTTCGGAAGTGCAGCGGATTAAAAAAATCGCCGGGGAACTGGGAAAAGGCAGGCGATTGCTCCTGATATTTGACGAATTATTCCGGGGAACCAATGTTAAGGATGCCCACGACGCCACAGTTGCACTTACTTCCGCCTTCACCAGCCGAAACAATTCCATATTAGTATTATCCACGCATATCGTGGAAGCGGGCGCTGTTCTCCGTAATCTTTCAGACAGGATCAGGTTTATTTACCTGCCGACACGCATGAATGACAATAAGCCGGTGTATACTTACCGGGTGGAAGAGGGAATTACGGAGGACCGCCATGGCATGGTCATCGTTCGCAACGAAGGGATACCCGGTATTTTAAAAGAAGAGCCTGCGAAGCGGGGTCCTGAACAAAAAAAGAACCCTCCTCATTTTGAGATCGATTCGCAAACCTCGGAAGACCTGAACCTCCTGGGAAAATATACGCCGGGATCCGTGTACAGGCTATTCAATGAAGTGAAAACAGCAGGTGGTGAGCGACTGCTGGAACAGCGATTTAAGCAACCGCTCACAGACCCCGAAGAAATTAACCGGAGAACGAAATTCTTTTCCTACCTGCAATCGAAGCAGATTGATTTTCCGTTTGACGGTGAGCTGTTAACGAATGTGGAGGAATATTTCAGAACAGCCGGGAGCGGGAGCGCAGTTGGTGCAGGGATATATTCCTTTAAATCGTGGCTGACGGATAGTATAACAAAAGACGAAACCTATGGCCAGCTCAAACGCGGCATACAATCCGTAATTCATTTTTTACAAATAGCAGATCAATGGATAGCGAATTTTGAGAATGACAGGGACGGCCCGGCGGCCCATTTAGTTATTGATGCTGAGAGGATATTGAAAGACGAAAGGGTGCAAAAACTGGTTAAGATGAAGGATGCGGCCACATTCAGCTGGATGCAGGTTGGCCGCTGCCATCATTTATTTACCACTGTCTTGTTTCGGCAGGTAGAGCGCTTATGTGAAATTATTTATGAGTTCGATCTGGCCTGTGCGGTAGGCAGGGTGGCCCGGGAAAAAGGATTTTGCTACGCTGAAGCATTGCCGGCTCCGGACAATGTGCTCGGCATAAAAAATCTCCGGCACCCCGCGCTTAACAATGCCGTCGGCAATGATATCCGGCTCGGTGAGGACAATAATATTATCTTCCTGACAGGTGCAAATATGGCCGGGAAATCCACATTGATGAAGTCGTTCGGGATCTGCATGTACCTGGCTCATATCGGTTTTCCGGTTCCGGCGGGTGAAATGACCTTTTCCGTGAAAGAAGGGCTTTATTGCTCGATAAATATCGCCGATAACCTGCATACGGGATACAGTCATTTCTATGCAGAAGTGAAACGTGTAAAGCAAATCGCAGAAGAGCTGCGCACAGGAAAAAACCTGGTGGTCATATTTGATGAATTATTTAAGGGTACTAATGTGAAGGATGCTTATGACGCCACGCTGGAAGTGGCTGCTGCATTTCCCCGTTTCAATAACTGCTGGTTTCTTATTTCCACGCATATTACGGAAGTTGGAGAAGCATTGCAGGAGTCTGCATCCGGCATCCGGTTCCGGCTCCTGCCGACTACTATGGAAAACAATATTCCACGGTATACCTACCGTTTGGAAAGCGGCATTAGCGCCGACCGGCATGGAATGCTGATTATACGAAATGAGAAAATTATAGAGCTCATTAAAGGTGACCGGTGATTGTTAATTAAAGAGTTTAATGAAGTCGGTATATATTCAGCTTTAGGCGGCTGAGATGGAAAGAGTTAATATAGTATATAGTACGGATAATATAGAAATAGGTTTAAATGGAATAAAATTGGAATATTGAAGTATGATGTTCCTTTCAAGGATTTCCGTGTTTCGTCTATTTGTTATTATCCTTTTCCTGACTACAGGTTTAACAGACTGTTTTTGCCAGGTGAAGCTGCCTGGAAAAATGTATGATGCAATCGTCGATCCTGCAGTATTTTCCCTGCGCATCACCAACAAGGCCGGCGAGACCGTCCAGGCTGCTGATGCAAAACAAAAAGAAAAGGTAACTGGCCTGGCCATCACTGACAGCACGGTTAGCTGGTATTATCCCGAACCGGATATCCATGTACAACTTATTATGAGAGACGATTACCTGGATGTTTCGGTTATTTCAGGTAAAGCAGGGCGCTATACATGGCCCGTCATTAAGGAAGATCTCACTGCTTACACCGTACCCTGGCACGGTGGAAAATATGTGCCTGCCACCGACAGCAAATGGATAGGATTTTTCAATACACTTGGCGTCCAGAACAGCCTGGAACAATTGTCTATGCCTTTTCTCGGGATAAACTACCCTCATTTTGCCCTGGTGTATATATTTAAAAATATTTTTAACAACGAATTTTTATTGCAGGGAAAACAATCACTGGAGCTCAGTTTCACGCATGAATTTCCATCTATAACGAATTATAAAGAATACGGGTTCAGGATATACAT
>JBGAJL010000162.1:0-5819 GCA_044224935.1 Flavitalea sp. | reverse complement strand
TCCCGTACAGTATAAATATTTCGTGCAGAATTACAATCTGCCGAAAGAGTTTGCTGCTTATCCCGAGGCCGGGCGCCGGTTGGATATTTCGTTGACACCCACTGAATATCCAATAACAAGTTCCTACGGAAATATTTTATTTTACCTGTCTCCAAACACCATTCATCAGCAACAGACAAGCTGGTCGGCGATCCTGATCGGGTTGCTGGGATTGTTTTTATTATTTATCTATATCCACCAGTCGGCGCAGTATATTAATTTGAAATATGGCTTATGGGCGGGAACGGGGTTTCTCGCCGGGGCGATTCTGGTAATGCGGCTCCTCACTTATTTTTATCCGAACCTTCTTTCGCTAAGGCAGTTTGAGCTCTTCGACCCGGCCATCTACAGCTCGAGCTTTGTGTTCAGTTCGCTGGGCGATCTGATGATCAACGGAATGCTGTTCTGCTGGCTGATGCTATTTATCAGCCGCAGATGGAAGCCGGAAAATGTGCATCCGTTTCAATACAAATGGGCCAATATCAGCATGATTCTTTTAATGCTGATGATGCTGGTGACGATCACCTTTCTCTTTGCCGATATTCTGCAAAGCCTGGTGGCCGATGCACAGATATCCTTTAATGTTACAAACTTTTTCAGCCTTTCCAAGTACAGCTTTATCGGATTTTTCATTCTTGGAACATTGGCGCTGGGCTATTTCTTTTTATCCCAGATAATCCTGAACATTGTTACGCGCATCAATCCCTGGTCGTATTACCTCGTAGTGCTGTTCACCCTTTTTGCCGGGCTCACCATACTCACCTTTACGCGCAATACGGCTGTTGTTGAACTGAATTTATATGCCCTCATCTGGCTCATTATTTATATCCTGATGATGCAGCTAAAAATATTTTCGGATATTAACGAGCGGCTGAATATTTCGGAAGTATTATACTGGCTGTTTATCTTTTCGTTCTCTATTGCCGGGGTTATTATCTTCGAAAATAAAAAAATCGAGTTCGAACACAGGAAGCAGTTTGCAGAGAAATTGTCGCTTCTCGCCGATCCTTCCAGTGAACGCTTATTAAGCATTGCCCTTACTTATTTCGATAACGATTTCCTCCAGAGAAACTTCGACCGGTTCAAAGATAAAGATGCCAATGCGACGCTTAAAGACAGTATTATAAAGAAAAATTTCAGCGCATATATAGATAAGTACGACACGCGTATATATACATTCGACGCGTCGCAAAAGCCCTTATTCAATATTGGTGAACAGGCCTCTTACGACACACTGAATACCATTTTTAAGATACAGGGAAAAGAAACCAGCATTCATGATCTCCGTTATTTCGAAAAATCGTTCGACAAATTCGCTTATATCTACAAGAAAGAGGTAGTGGACACGTTTGGCGTAAATATGGGCTCGTTTTTCCTGCTATCAGAGCCAAAGAAATATAAGAGCGATGCGCTGATTCCCGAGCTGTTCCGCCAAAACAAGGAACTGGTGCCGGAATATTCGCCCGACTATTACTACGGCGTTTATAATAACCTGGGGCTCGTGAATTATTATAACGACTACCCCTTTCCTACAAGGCTCACCGAAAAGCAGCTTCCGAAATTCGAGTTTGAAACGAGGCAAAACGGCGATTACGAAGAATTGTGGTACAGGCATGGGGGCGACAAGGTGGTGGTGATAGTGAAGAAGGATAATTCTTTTATCGAAGGAATCACATTGTTTGCCTACCTGTTCAGCACCTTTATCTTCCTGCTATTTATTTACCGCGCCACGGCGCTGATGGTGCGTACGAGGATGCGTGTCAGAGCTATCTCGGAATATTTCCAGTTCAGCATCCGTTCGCAGATTCACAGTACGATCATCATGGTGAGCCTGCTTTCTTTCCTGGTGATCGGCGTGGCGACCATATTATTTTTTATAAAACGCTACGACCGGAACAACCAGGACAAGCTCAGCCGCGCCATACAGATCATGGTGAACGAGGTGCAGAACAAGCTGGACGATCATAACAGCTACGACGATGAGATACTATTGTTCGAAACGGGCGCCAGCCAGGAAGTGGAGCAGATCATGCAGGATATTTCGGAAATACATGGCACCGATGTGAATTTATATGATACCGCGGGAAATCTCCGCGTATCGTCCAATCCGCTGATCTATAATAAAGGGGTATTGAGCGAAAAAATGAACCCGATTGCATTTTATAATCTCAACCAGCTGAAAGCCGTGCAGTTTGTTGCAGATGAGCAGATCGGTAAAATGAATTATATCAGCATCTATTGCCCGGTTCGTGATGAACAGGGGAATGCTTATGCCTATCTCAATATTCCTTCTTACAGTACACAGGGCGAACTGAAACAGGAAATATCCAATTTCCTCGTGACCATCATTAATTTAAATGCATTCATCTTCCTGGTAGCAGGCGCCATCGCGTTTGTAATTACCAACCGCATCACCCATTCGTTTACCCTGATCGGACAGAAAATGCGCGACATTAATCTGCAGAAGATAAACCAGGAGATCGAATGGCGCCGGAAAGATGAAATAGGCGAGTTGGTGAATGAATATAACAAGATGGTACATAAACTGGACGAAAGTGCGGAAGCGCTGGCGAAAAGTGAACGGGAGGGGGCCTGGCGACAGATGGCGCGGCAGGTGGCGCACGAAATTAAGAACCCGCTGACGCCCATGAAACTGAGCATCCAGTATTTACAGAAAGCCATTGACAACAATAGCGACAATGTAAAGGACCTTACTGCGAATGTTGCGCGGACATTGATAGAGCAGATAGAACACCTGTCGAAGATTGCTTCTGATTTTTCACAATTTGCCAATATCGGCAACCCGCGTAATGAGGTCTTCGACCTGCATGACATGCTTCATTCGCTGGCTTCGTTATATGATGCCATGGATAATGTGCGGTTTACCTGGCAGCCTGTGGCTGAGCGGGTGATGTTGTTTGCCGACAAAACCCAGCTGAACCGGCTATTTACCAATTTAATGCAGAACGCAATAGAAGCGCCTGAGAACCAGGAACACCGTACGATCGAGGTGAACGAGATGCCCGATGGCGATGATATAATCGTGAGCATTCGCGATAATGGCGGCGGTATTCCAAAACAAACCCGTGATAAGATATTCATGCCGAATTTTACCACGAAATCCTCCGGTACCGGGCTGGGATTGGCAATGAGCAAAAGCATTGCGGAACAGGCACAGGGCCGTATCTGGTTTGAAACAGTAGAAGGAGAGGGCACTACGTTTTATGTGAGGCTGCCCACACTAAGAAACAATTAAATCCCGGTGGGTCATCGCTATAACCTGCTATTTCGAAGCCAGGAACTTTTCAAACGCTGCCAGCGTAAAACTGCTCAGGTTGTTTTGTTTTTTCATTCCGCCCTTTTGCGCGGCTAATACTCCGAACCGGCAATTTCCATATTCGCTGGTATCGTGCGCATCGGGGTCTATGGAAAGCAGCACGTTTTTCGACAATGCATATTCTATCCATTCCCAATCCATATCCAGCCGGCGTGGGTTGGCATTAATCTCTATGACAACATTATGTTCGGCACAGGCGTCGATAATTGTTGTATGATCCAGGGGATAACCGGGGCGGCTCAGCAATAACCTTCCCGTCATGTGCCCCAATATTCTCGTATATGGATTCTTAATTGCGTTCAGTAGTCTTAGCATGGCTTTCTCCTGCGGCATTTTCAGGTTCGAATGTACCGAAGCGATTACCAGGTCGAACGTCGACAATATCCTGTCGGTATAATCGAGATTGCCATCGCCAAGTATATCTGCTTCTATACTTTTAAAGACCCGGAAAGGCGCATAGGCTGCGTTCAGCTTATCCACTTCTATATGCTGTGCTTTTATTCGTTCTTCCGAAAGCCCGTTGGCATAGCCTGCGCTTTTGCTGTGATCGCTGATAACGAGGTATTCATAACCTTCTTTTATGCAGGCTTCGATCATCTGCTCAATGGTATGAGACCCATCGCTCCATGTGCTGTGACTATGGATGATACCCCTGATATCGCCGGGTTGAATGATGTCTTTAAAGTCTTCATTTTCCGCTTTGGCGATCACGGATTTTTTTTCTCTCAGGAAAGGAGGGATCACATGAAGATCCCGGGCTTTGAATATTTCTTCTTCGGAGGAAAATTGCGATGACTCCGTGCCGGCCATATCTTTCCAGGATTGCAGAAATTCCCCGCCGGCGCTGGTCTCGAATAAAGAAGCGTAGTAGAGATGCTCCGGTCTCGAATAAAATTGAAGCAATATGCTTTCCGGCGTTCTGAAGGAAGAGGTTTCGGTGGACGCTTGTTCTTCCGTATAATTGTTTCTTGAAAAATAATCCCGCAATTCTGCCGGATTCGCTGTTGTTACCCATTCGAGTTTTTCGATGACAGGAGCATGCCTCCTGAATGCACCCGTTAATGAAAATTTGTGATTGTCAAGTTCCTTATTGAATTTTTCGTGGAGGGTGAGCGCATATTTTTCTATGGATGCGAATAACTGGCTGCCCTGGTTCTGCTGATAAAATTCGATGGCCTCCTGGATGCTTCGCTGACTTTTTTCGCCAAATCCTTTATACCGGGCCAGGCGATTTTCGGTGCAGGCGTAAAGCAGCTCGCCAGGTGATTCTATTTCCATTTCTTTCCAGATCGTAGCGATCTTTTTGGGTCCCAGGCCCTTTATCGAAAGCAGTTCCAGCACGCCGGGGGGTGTTTTCATTACCAGTTCGCGCAGTGCGGAAAGGCTGCCGCTTTCCCTGATCTCCAGTATTTTTTTTCCGATTGAATCGCCAATGCCCTTCAAGCCGGATAGCTGTTCCGGTGCGGTATCGGCCAGTTGCACGGGGAGTTTTTCGATATTGTATGCGGCAATGGAATATGTTTTGGATTTGAACGCGTTCTCACCATGGATATCCATCAGTTTCGATAGCATCGAGAACTGATCGGCTATGAAATAATTATCCTGTGCCATGGCTTAAAATTAGAAATGTTTTGCTTAACCCGACTGAAGGGGAGATACAAAAAAAGTCCCGGATTGCTCCGGGACTTTGATATTTTCGCTTAAGTAAGAAACTATTTCTTCTTAGCTGCTTTTTTAGCTGCTTTCTTCTTAGGAGCAGCTTTCTTTACAGCTTTCTTAGCTGCTTTTTTCTTAGTTGCCATTTTTTGTGAATTTAACGGTTAGTAAATAGAAAAATTCTACGGTAAAAATAGAAACTAATTTTAAACCGCCAAAAATTTTTTCACAAAATTTGGAAAACTAAGATTAAACACCTATGACGCTAACGACTGTTTTCTCGTTACGGGTCTTTCTGAATTCGACAACTCCATCAGATAGAGCAAACAGGGTGTAGTCTTTTCCTACTCCCACATTTTTACCGGGATGATAAACAGTGCCGCGCTGACGAACGATGATGTTGCCAGAGATAGCGGGCTGGCCACCATAAATTTTTACTCCGAGGCGTTTGCTCTGTGAATCACGTCCGTTCTTTACGCTTCCTTCACCTTTTTTATGTGCCATGAGATATTAAGTTAAAAGTTGAAAAGTGGAAAGTGAAAACTTAGAAAGACCCGGACTTGACGCCTGCTTGTTTTAAGTTTTAACTTTTAAGTTTTTAGTTTAAACGATGTCGCTTATGCGGATCTGCGTGTACAAAGTGCGGTGGCCGTGTTTTTTACGAAAGCCTTTCCTGCGCTTCATTTTAAAAGCGATCACCTTGTCGCCCTGCACATGACCAAGAATCTCGGCCCTGATCGTTGCTTTCGCTGCATCGCCCACGGCAGGTTTTCCATCACCTCCTCCT
>JBGAJL010000026.1:0-42118 GCA_044224935.1 Flavitalea sp. | reverse complement strand
CTGATTACTGCCATAAGAAAATACAGGCCCGAAATAGTGCTGGGCAATGCGCTTGATGACCGCCATCCCGACCACGGCAGGGCAGGACATCTCATTTCCGACGCCTGCTTCCTGTCCGGGCTGGTGAAAGTGGAAACCACCGGTGAAGACGGGCAGCCGCAGGACAAGTGGCGCCCGAAATATATTCTTCACTACATCCAGGACTGGTACCATGAGCCCGATCTTATCGTCGACATCAGCGAGGTATTTGAACAAAAAATGGATTCGATAAAAGCATACAATACGCAGTTCCATGTACAGGACCGCCCCACGGAAGGAATGCCGACCTATATTTCATCCCCCGATTTTATCGACAGCGTTATCGCGCGGGCGCGTATGCTGGGCAAACGGATCGGCGTGAAATACGGGGAAGGCTTTACCTGCGAGAAAAAGATCGGCATCAAAAACCTCGATGCCCTGATCGCCATTGAGACATAATCATTTACACGATCCAAAGAAACTCTTAATATCTGTAAAATAACGGTGCGGCAGCGGGCTTTTCGGTTCGAATAAAGTACCTTTGCGCTTTATTAAATATTCAGATCAATGCGCATGGCAACTCCCAAATTTTCCAATAGCCCTCATTCTTTTCACGCCGAACTAAAGCGGAGAATAAGTGATTATTTTGAACAGGTCGGCACATCTACCACCGGCAATTACAGCCTGTTTATCAAAGCAGTTATCCTGATGGTAACCTTTGTGTTCCTGTATATTCATCTTGTGTTTTTCACTCCGCCCACGCTCTGGGCAATACTGGAATGCGTGCTGCTGGGCTGCATAGTGGCGGCCATTGGCTTCAACGTTATGCACGACGGTGCGCATGGCAGCTTCAGTAAATACAAATGGGTTAACCATCTTGCGGCTTTTTCGCTGAATATTTTAGGTGGAAACAGTTTTATGTGGAACGTGAAGCATAATGTTATTCATCATGCCTATACCAATATTGACGGGATGGATGATGACATCGATATACAGCCCTGGATGCGTATGAGCTCCACGCAGAAAAAATATAAGCTGCACAAATATCAGCATCTCTATTTCTGGTTTTTATACTCATTGCTTTACATTTTCTGGATCTTCGTGCTGGACTATCAGAAATATTTTAAGAGGCAGGTCGGTAATATGCCGTTGAAGAAAATGCATCTCAGCGATCATCTTGTTTTCTGGGGATTTAAACTGTTCCACATGTTTTTGTTCGTGGGATTGCCGATTTATATGCTCGGGTTTGTAGACTGGGTGATCGGGTTTGTCATCTTCACCTGTGTAGCAGGGTTTGTGTTAAGCATCGTGTTCCAGCTGGCACACACTGTTGAACATACTTCTTTTCCACAGCCGCACGAAGAAACGGGAAAACTGGAAGACGAATGGGCTGTTCACCAGATCAAGACCACAGCTAATTTTGCAACTGATAATAAAGTTGTTTCCTGGCTGGTAGGTGGTTTGAATTTCCAGATCGAGCATCATCTTTTTCCGAAAATATCTCATGTGCATTATCCTGCCATCAGCAAGATCATCCGCAAAGCCTGCGAGGAATACGGGCTTTCTTATATCGAATACTCGAAAGTGCGTTATGCAGTCGCTTCACATGTGGCGTTCCTGAAGCAAATGGGGAAAGGATAATAAGTTAAAAGTCAAAACTTAAAACTTAAAAATATCCGATCCCGGTATTTGTTATTTTTAACTTTTTACTTTTAAATTATCATGAATAAAGTGAAAGTGGGATTGGTGCAGATGTCCTGCACTGCCGCGAAGGACGACAATATCAAAAAGGCGGTTTCTAAGATAAGAGAAGCCGCTGAAAAAGGTGCACGGATCGTTTGCCTGCAGGAGCTCTTTACTTCCTTATATTTCTGCGACGTGGAAGATTATGATAACTTCAAACTTGCAGAGCCCATTCCAGGTCCCGCTACCGAAACGCTGCAATCCGTTGCAAAGGAAACGGGAGTGGTAATCATCGCTTCGTTATTTGAAAAAAGAGCGCAGGGAATATATCATAACACTACAGCAGTAATTGATGCCGACGGAACCTACCTGGGCAAATACAGGAAAATGCATATCCCCGACGATCCGGCCTATTTTGAAAAATTCTATTTCACCCCGGGCGATCTGGGTTATAAGGTTTTCAAAACAAAATTTGCTACGATCGGTGTATTGATCTGCTGGGATCAATGGTATCCTGAAGCGGCAAGGATCACTTCATTAATGGGCGCTGAAATATTATTTTACCCTACAGCCATTGGCTGGGCTACCGACCAGGACGAGGCAACGAATAAAGAGCAATATAATGCCTGGCAGACGATACAGCGCAGCCACGCTATTGCCAACGGCGTGCATGTCGTAAGCGTGAACCGCGTCGGCTTTGAGCAGGAGGGCAGGATGAAATTCTGGGGAGGATCTTTTGTGTCGAATCCTTTCGGTAATGTGATATTCCAGGCTTCGCATGATAATGAAGAAGTGATGGTGCAGGAAATAGAACTGAACAACACCGACAGATACAGAACCCACTGGCCCTTTCTGCGCGACAGAAGAATCGATTCCTATCAGCCTATTACCAAAAGATATATAGACGAGGCATAGATGAATAACCAGGTTACTCCATCCGGGCTGGGATATTATTTTCCGGCAGAGTTTTCAAAGCACGAAGCCACCTGGCTCAGCTGGCCGCATAAGGAAGCATCGTGGCCGGGAACGATCCATAAAATATTTCCCTATTACGCACAGTTTATCAAAGAAATCGCGAAATATGAGCGTGTGCGCATCAACGTTAGTGATGAAGCCATGCGTCAATCTGCATTGAAGCATATTACTGCGGCGGGTGCAGATCTTTCTAAACTATCTTTTCATTTTAATCCTACCAATGATGCCTGGTGCCGGGATCATGGTCCGGCATTCCTGATTAATCCGGAGGCAAAGCAGAAGAAGGTAATCGTGGACTGGAATTATAATGCATGGGGCAATAAATATCCTCCTTATGATCTTGATGACGTGGTACCGACATTAATAGGAAAGGAGTACAACATTCCTGTATTTCATCCTGGTATAGTTATGGAAGGGGGATCTGTCGAGTTCAATGGAGAGGGCTCTTTGCTCACTTCGGAAAGCTGTTTGCTGAACCCGAACCGTAACCCGCAGCTGAGCAGGGAGCAGATAGAAAACTATTTGCGGGACTATTACGGCGTGAAGCAGATATTATGGGTGCCCGACGGCATTGTGGGCGACGATACCGACGGACATATCGATGACACGGTTCGGTTTGTGAATGCTGATACGGTACTTACGGTGGTGGAGGAAAATAAAAAGGATGAAAATTACGAGTTGCTCCAGGAGAATCTTAAGGCATTGAATAAAATGCGTTTGTTGAACGGGAAACAATTAAACATCATCGAACTTCCGATGCCGGATGCAATTGTGTACGAAGACCAGCGGCTGCCGGCTTCATATGCTAATTTTTATATCACCAACGGTTCAGTTATAGTTCCTACTTATCGTTGCCCTAACGATGAAAAAGCGCTGAGGATCATTGCTGATTGTTTTTCTTCACGGGAGGTTATCGGCATCGATTCCACCGAAATTATCTGGGGGCTGGGCAGCTTTCACTGCCTGAGTCAACAGGAGCCTGCTGTGTAAGCAGACGCCTGTTTATTTTCCGGGTAAATTATTCGTGGATGGCCACAACGGGTACGTGGCTGTGGTAAGCCAGTTTTTTTGTGTGACTGGTTTTATAAAGGGCTTTCAGCAAAGATTGTTTTTTCGGCATGGTAACGATCAGGTCGATCTGGTGGTCGGCCACAAAACTGCTGATGGCATCAAGAAAATCGAACATACGGATAAAATAAAACTGAGGCTGATATTCTTCAAAGCGATTTTCCAGCCAGGCCCTTTCCTTTTTGTATTCCTCGGTCAGTTCAACATAATGTTCACTGTCAACATTTACGATATGCAGGTTGGGTTTGAATACATCCAGCACCATTTTGATCTGGGCCACGGGTGTGGTGGTCCTGACATTTTTGAATTCGCTGGCCAGCATCACATTTTTAATCTTATTGAACCGCGCGTTGGGTGGCACGATGATTACGGGACAGACGCCTTCGCGGGCCATGTTCAGGGCGTTGCTGCCCATAAATATCTGCTCGAGTCGTGTTGCTCCGGTGATACCCATGATCACAATATCGATACCATTATGACGAACATATCGTTCGATAGATTCGATCAGTGAGTTTCCTTCTTCTGCCACGTAATCGATTTTTACAGATGCGATTTCGTGCAGTTCTATTTCCAGTTGGGCGAGCGCCTGGTTCAGGATCGTCTTGCGGTCGTCGTCCGTTTCGGTTAAAAGCGAACCATCGGATCCTGCTGCGATCTTATCGTACAGATTGTAGAGGATAATCATGGCGTTTGGGTCGTTGGCTGCCATTTCTACTGCATAACGCGCCGCATTTTTTGCCGTATCGGAAAAATCGGTTGGAACAAGGAACTTTTTCATGTGCAAAAGGATTTATAAGGGACTAAAATATGCATTTTAAAACAGTTCCGGCAGTTTTTGAAATGGTTTAAAATAATCCCCTGTAAACCGGTGCTATTGGATTTGTTTAGATCAGGCTGAGATTATCCTGTATTATCGTTCCTTTAGCATTGGATTGATAGGCGGCTTCCACGCAGGACATGGTATAGATGCAGTCTTTTACCGAATTGTCCGGAACATATTTTGGATCGTCTGCGACTTTCATCATTTCGTTCATGGCGCCTATGAATGCATGAGGAAACCAGGATCCTTCCACATGCATGTTCTTCCAGCGGGGATGGTTGTCTTTTTCTTCAATAATATATTCCAGCCTGTCGGCGGTGCCATTGGGATAATTTAGCAATGCGCCCATCTGAATTTTAATGGCGCCCCTTGTTCCTTCAAATTTTACGTAAGACTGCTGGTGCTGCGATCCAAAGCGGTGACAATGATTAGTGAGAATATTTGCCCGGATTAAATCGCCATAGTCCATGATAATATTGCTTTTTACGGAAGCCAGTTCGGCCATTTGCGGATGTTTTACCGTTTTGGCAAATACTCCCCGGGGATTACCTAAAAAAGATCTTACCAGGTCTATATAATGGATGCTGTGATAGAGTATTTCAACGCGGGGGGAACCGAAAAGGAAATCCCAAAGATGCCATGGTGTAAAAACATTTACGTTTACTTCAATATCGCAAAGGTCACCAATGTACCCCTGGCGGATGATGTTTCTGGCGGCCACAACATTGGGTGCATATCTCAATTGAAAATTGACACCGGCGATCATTTTTTTTGCCGTTGTCAGCTCCAGTATTTCTTTTGCCTGCTCGTAGCATTCGCCCATGGGCTTTTGCATTAATACAATGCTTTTATCGGGCAATTGCCTGATTAAGGGTAAGAGCTTTGCTGCAGGAACGGCTATATCAAATACCGCGTTGTGCGGCGCCTGTTCCAATAACTGTTTAATATCCTCATAAACGATAGGGATAGAAAATTTCCGGGCGGTAAGTTTTGCTTTCTCATTGTTTATATCGTATATACCGGCTACTGTATACCCGGCTATATGGTAAGCAGGTAAATGGGCATCATTAACTATGCCTCCCGCGCCAATAATTACGATAGGCCGCGCGGTTTTTAACGAAATGCTGTTTGTTGCTATGTTGATATCGCTCATTCAGGGTTTATTTTGTCTGGGACTGTTAAGCTGATCCATCCATGGAATTGCCATACGTTAACAGTATCACTGCCAGTATTAATATGCCTAATGCCAGGGCCAGCGCCAACCTGGTTCTGGTTTTGCTGGTCACCCATTCCTTCATTACGAGGCCTACCACTGCACTGAATAATACCAGCATGATCATGTGTAAGGCCCAGCTGCTGAATTTATATGCTCCCATGCGTGTATGGCCAAGCCCGTAAAACAGGAATTGGCCATACCATAATAATCCGGTTAAAAAAGCATAAATGAAGTTAATCCCGGGAAGCTCTGCGTTACGTGTAAGCGATTTTTTATATTCTCCGAAAGTGTTGTTCTTCTTATGTAAATACAAACAATAAATAGCCGTTGAGAAAAAAGCTCCCCCATTTGAAAAAATATAAATCACATTTCCCTGAAAATTTCCTGCGCCATATTTTGCCGCTATATCTGCAATCGGCTGGCCCTGGTCAGGTGCAAAACCATAAAGCGCCGAGAGAACGCCCGCTAACAGGCAAAGCGGTAATCCTGGCAATGGAAAAGGAGGAAGATGTTTTCTGTGTTTTTTCCAGGTCTTTTTCTTTAAACCTTCGGCCACTCACCATAGTGCGATACCCAACGTGCCTGTTATAATACCTGATAGTATCCACTCCGATCCGGGTTTGCTGAATAATGCAGCCAGCTCGCCATGGATAAATGGAGGCAACAGGGTGCCCAGCACACAGGAAATTCCTACTGCGATAGCATACGTTAAAGAAAAGCCCACATAGATAATAGCAAGACCGAACGCCGTACCACCGATTCCATACAATGCGCCAAAGGCAAATGATTTTATCATGGCCGATTGCGGTGCTTCACTGATCACTTTGTCCAGGTGGGGTATCGTTATCCATGCACCGATAAAAGGCAGCAGCAGCCAGCAAAAAATTGCCTGCGCCAGCCAGAATGTCTGCCACGACCATCCTTTGGCCCTTTTTTGTGGCGTATAGCATACCGATGCGCTGGAGGCACCCACTGCATGAAATAAAATTCCGGTAATGACGCTCATAATTGCCTTATATTTTTATTTTGACCTTTTGGTCCCCGATTATTGTAATATTATAAAACCTGCAAGCGTTGTGATATAATATATTTTCTCTTTCCTTTTCTGTTAATTCTTCAGCAAGAATATTCTTATATGCATCCCATGTTTTCCCGTATGTCCCCGCCAGCAATGAAACAGGCCAGTCGCCGCCACAGAAGCTGCGCTCTGCACCGAAACTATCGATGGCATACATTATATAAGGTTTTATGTCTTCCTCCATCCATTCTTTTCCATTGGCCGCTGTGCTTCCCAGGCCCGATATTTTAGCGAACATATTTTTATGCTGCGCTGCTTCCTTCAGCAGTTCACCCCAACGGCCAAACCGCTGTCTGGAAGAGACAGGTGGCTGGTTAAGATGATCCAGCACCATTTTAAGGTGTGGTACTTTTTCTGCGACTTTAATTGCCGTAAGCAGGTGATCCGAATGAATGCCTACGACATCATAAGTGAGCCGGTAACCGGCTATTATTTTTAAACTTTCAATTACATTTGGCCGAGACAACCAGTAGGGATCCGCTTCGTTATGAATAAGATGGCGGCAGCCTTTGAAATACCCGTTGTTCAGATAATTTTTGGTCAATGCTTTTTCCGTAGCATCCGGATCCTGCAAAGGCAACCATCCCACTACTCCGGTTATCCAATCGCTGTTGTCAGCAGCGTCGAGCATTAATGCGGTATCTTCCTTATTATTGGCCGCCTGCACCAGCACTCCGCCTGTTATGCCGGTAGTAAGCCTTTCTTCGGCTAATTCATCAAGGCAGTACGTACGGTTTAGCAGGCTGGTATCTCCTTCGAGCCAGGTGTAGGTTGCTTTTTTAAGATCCCAGATATGAATATGCGTATCAATAACGGGTATGGGCATCAGCTGATTTTTATTTTAACGGAGCGCGAACTCTTTATCTATGGCCGTATTGTGTTCACCTAATGCCGGCGATCCTTTTATGGATTTTAATAGTTGTCCGTCCACTCTTATTGGGCACCGCGTTGTTTTTATCCGGTTATTGTTTACGATTACTTCCTGTTCCATTTCTAAAATTCTGTAGCCCTCCTGCACCGATAATGTATTGTAATCAAATACTTCTGCGCACCAAATATCCGCAGGCTCCAGTAGGGCAAGCCATTCTTTCGTTGACCGGCACAGCAAATGATTTTTCAATATATTTTTTATCTCATCCCTTTTTTCAAACCATTCGCTGGTATTTGTACACTGTAGCAATTCTTCACATCCGAGTAAGGTACCCAGCATGGGAATTTGCCCCATCGCCAGAGCCAGGTATCCGGTTTTTGTTTTATAAATTCCATAAGGCGCGGATAGATAGGCATGACCGTTATTCGTGGCACTTCTTTCCGGCAATTTATTTCCATCGTTATAAAAACAGGTCAGTACTTCAAACTGGAAATCGAGCAGGCTCTCCAGCATGCTTACTTCAACAAGCGCTCCTTTGCCGGTGGTAATCCGTTCGAATAATGCAGCCAGTATTCCCTGGACAAGGTGCGTGCCGGCTAAAATATCTGCTACTGCAACACCCATCGGTGTGGGATCATCATTTTTATTGCCGCTTAAATAAGTGAGCCCCGAAACTGCCTGCAGCAGCAAATCCTGCCCCGGTCTGTCTCTCCAGTTCCCATTAGGTCCATAACCATTAATACCGGCATATATCAGCTGGGGGTTTATTTTTTTTATATCGTCATAGGAGAGCCCATTCCGCTCCATTACTCCGGGCCTGAAATTATGAATCAATATATCGGCTTTGGCGATAAGCTGTTTTACTTTAGCCAGGTCGCTATTCTTTTTCAAATCTGCCTGGTAGCTTTCTTTATTGCGGTTAATGGCATGAAATATGGTCGATTCACCGGCTATCATTGCATCGCTGACATATAAATTCCGGCAGATATCACCCGAGCCCGGACGCTCGATCTTTATCACTCTTGCTCCCATATCTGCTAATCGGAGGCTGGCAGACGAGCCGGATAGAAACTGGCTGAAATCGACTATTATCAATCCCTCTAGGAGTTTCATGATCAGTTGTTTGTTAGTTCCGCTTTTATTCTTTCCGTATGTTCGCCGATGCCCGGAGCCGGCCTTGGAGAAGAAAAATATTGCCTGTTAATACTTATCGGGCAACGGGTGGTGGTGATTTTGTTGCCACCTGCTGTAAATTGTTGTTCTGCCTGCAAAGCCTGGTAAGAAGATGTCTGCCTTAGCTCCTGCCAATTGAGCACCGGCATCGCCCACAGGTCATATTGATGCATCCTGCCAAGCCATTCATCCGCCGGTGCAGTGAGAAAATGCCGGGCGAGTACAGATTTAATTTCATCTCGTTTACTAAACGCCTCTTTTTGATCAAACTTCTCCAATGCTTTACATTCAATGGCTGCATTTAATTTTTTTAATGGTATCATCGCCACTGCGATATGCCTGTCTGCTGTTTTATAAATACCATAGGGCGCGCTTAATAATGCATTAGCATTGCTGACAGCAGAGCGAAAGTGTTGTTTTCCGGTTTGAAAATAGGTGGTAAAAAACTCAAATTGGAAATCTATAGATGATTCCAGTAAACTCAATTCGAGCAAAGCGCCATTTCCTGTTTTATGTCTCCGGATTAACGCGGCAAGAATAGCCTGTACAGCCTGGTTGCCGCATAGATAATCTTCAATAGCCAGGCCAAACGGCACAGGAGGATCTTCTTTATTTCCTGAAGTGAAAGCTAATCCTGACATGGCCTGTATCAGTAAATCCTGACCGGCTTTTTCATTCCATGGCCCTGCTTTTCCATAGCCGGATATCTCCGTATAGATAATGCGGCTATTTACTTACTTTTTTTACCGAATTATAATCCAGCTGAAGCCCTTCCATTACGCCGGGCCGGAAATTATGTGTTAATACATCGGCGCTTTTGATCAGTTTTTTTATCCAGGCTATGTCTTCGGCCTTCTTCAAATTGGCGGTAAAACTTTCTTTATTGCGATTGATGGTATGAAACAGGAGAGAGCTGTCGTCGACCCACAGGTTTTCGATGGATAATTTCCGGCCGGCATCTCCGGTAACCGGCCGTTCAATTTTGATGACACGGGCTCCCAGGTCGGCCAGCCGTAATCCTGCACACGGTCCGGATAGATACTGACTAAATTCCAATACGGTGATACCTTTTAATGGTAATGACATAACCCTGGTTAAAAAGTTTTGGATAGTTTGCTTTTTCGGTAGAGTGCATTCATTTGCTGCAGCACTTTTCCCGGATCACCCCCGCGCAACAAATAATGCTGTAAAGGAATGCCGGCATGATCCTGAAAATAGAGATAACCATTATAGCGCGGCCTGATATATCCCCGGTCCATTGCTGCAAGTGTATTGCCGAAAAAATTGTTACTGAGCTTGTTGATACCATCGTTTATCCATGCCGATCGGTGACCGGGCTGCCCGCCATTCTGCGCATACAATGACGATTGGATTTGCGGGGAGGCGATCCATTCGGTAAAACGAATGGCCCAGTCTTTACTGGCTGAGAAAGAGGAAACGGCCAAACCAGTACCGCCTATTGTGCTTTTTAAAGGCAATCCCGGCTTAAAGGATACAAGATCTGAGTAGGTAAGCAAATGCTCACTATATCCTTCGCGCGAATAATTGGAATAGCCGTAGGCAAAAGGGCAATACCAGTACTCATCTGTTGATGTCATCAATTCGGCAACTGCTATCGGATTTTTTGAAAACATTTTTTCATCTGCCAGGCTCCACAGTTCCCGCATCGTATCCAGTGCTTTCCGGCCTGTTTCTTCATCAATCATTTCTTCTTCATTTAAGAACGGATCGGTTCCGTGCGCTATGCAAAACATATAATAGCACATTAGCAGATCAATGGGTATAGCGGGCACGCAGATTTTTTTTATTCGCGCCAGATCCATTACATCCTGCCAGGTTTGCGGAACAGGGGTATTATTTTTTTCAAGCAGATCAGCCCGGTAGCTGGCTACCTGGGTGGCAGCATCGATGGCCAGCGCCCATTGATGACCGCCATATTGATAGCTTTGGTGTGAGCCGCCCACTGAGTTGTTCAACTGATCATCGAGATAACCGGCGGGTAAATATTGCTCTAATGGTAAAACGCATCGTGTAGTATGAGCGCAGCCTACCCAGGGGTGATCGATGATCAGCAGATCATATTGTTTGGTGAGTTTTTCGATTGGAAAATCTGCAAACTCCTGGAGCGTGCGCTTTTTCCAATTGATTTCAACGTGGGGATACAATTCGGAAAACCGTTGTGAAGCAGCCTGCAGCGGGCTGATACCGCGGCTATGATTCCAGGTAATACCATTCAGGACGATCTTATTCATGCTTTGTTAGCTTTTCTACCAGTAACAGATGCTCGCACACCATTACCAAATCGTTGTGCTGGTTAAATGTCTCCACCCGTTCCGTCACCAATCCATAACCTGGTTTTTTATGATCTTTTTTTTCGGTTATCGTTACGGTTGTTTTAATGGTATCTCCAATAAAAACAGGTTTTATAAAGCGGAGCCTTTCATAACCGTACGTCATTGATGCTTCGTTAATAATCATGGCTGTCTGGCCAATGGAAATACTAAAGATGAGCGTACCATGCGCAATACGTTGTTTAAAAGGCTGTTTTGAACACCATTCGGCATCCATATGATGAGGGAAAAAATCACCCGTCTGCCCGGCATGCATAATGATGTCTGTTTCAGAAATAGTGCGGCCCGGGGTTTGCCGTTTGTCGGCGACGGTGTATTCCTCAAAATATTTTTTTGTGAACATTGGCTGTCGGTTTTGATAAAGTATCAATCCTGGTGAAAAACTTCTTCCATATTTGCCCACACAGCTCCCTCTTCAAGCGCTTGCGGAAGGGGAAGCTGGCAGGGATGCATTTCTTTCCACCACAATTGTGTAACGGGGTCTGCGGCCATGCGTTGCATATCCGCTTCGTAATCATCGCCCGTATATTCCATGTAGCTGAATAAATAAAATTTATCTTCTATCTTTTGCAGGAATATGGAGTAATTGTGAACGTTGCAGTCTTTAATTTTCTCCAACACCTGCGGCCAGACAGCAGCATGTGTTTTTTTATAGTAATTTGCTTTTTCCGGCCTTAGCCCCGTAACCATTCCGTATCGGACAGATTTTACACTTGTTAATTCCATATTGAGTCGGTTTCCTGCGCAGTTTAGTACGATGAATAATTTTTTGATTAAATGTTACCTTTCTGTTTTTTGTTATAATATGATTTATCTGTGTTTCATTTTTTTCACATAGTCCAGGGGCAACCCGTTATAGGTACGGGCTAATGAAGCGATGTTCCGGCTGTCTTTCCTGTAATGATCAATTGGTTCCGTGAGATACAGGTCAACTGGCGGTAGCAGGGATCCAAACGTAGGCTGTGTATAACCAAACAGCCCGATATTGGATGCGATTGCAGAGGGCACCAGCTCTTTTGCATCCTGTTCATTCCAGTCTGCAAGGCAGGTGATTAACCGGGTGTGCTCGCCTACCATATTTTTAATAGTATTAATGCTTTTAATATCGCCTGCTTCGTTCATCAGCCAGTCCACTTCCCTGAACATGTCCGATCCGATAACATCTTTGCTGGTCACCTGGCAGCATGTGAGCCAGATAATACAATCGGGGTTTGCTTTTTTTGCCGATTCTTTTATTCTTTTCCAGCAGCGGGCAATTGCTTTGCGCCTGAATTCGTGTTCCAGTTCAGGAGTAATATTATTAATGCCGGGAAAGGATGCGTTCATCAATTCCTTAAACATGACCTGTTCGCATGCCATCCATTTCAGCGGAGGATAAGGCTCCATGGTAGCTCCGGGATTCCATAGCCAGTCGATCATAAAACCATCCATGTTGGTTTTCTTTACGGCATCTTCAATGGCGGCTCCGAGGTAATCCAGATAGGGGGTAGTGAAAGGAATATGGGGGATCACGGGGATGCCATAACTCAGATCCGGATGATCCAATCCCCACCTGGTGTTGGCGCCAATGCAGAAGTAGCCGAACACTTTCATGTTTTCCTTATGCCCCAGTTTTACCATTTCCGGGAGAAAATCATGTTTAAGCCCGGGTTGTTCAGGAACGATTCCGTTTTTATACCAGGCATATCCATTGCATGAAACGGCAAACGTTTGAATGGTATTACAGCCCAGGTCTTTATACCATTTTATATGTTCCGCCGGATTTGCATAGGCGTACTGACCGGGTCTCGCGAATTGGTTAGGTCCTCCTTCTCCCCAGTTAAAATCAATACTGAACGATTTAATAGGATCGGATGGAGATAAGCCGGCTGAAGAAGAATTTGCCGTATAGGTATGCGAAGGAATTTCACCAGCTACGACAAATGAACCCATGCCCATGGCAGATAATTTTATAAAATTTCTTCTTGAGCTATAGCTGCCTGACAAATCAATACGTTTTTCCATATCATTTTAATTTACTTGTCGCACGTGATTGTGCTTCTAACCGGTTTTTGCCGGACTATTTATTGTGGCTTAGCAATTTTTCGATAGCCGCTAATTCATCGCTGCCAAACGATAGATTGCTTAAGCATTTTAACGACGATGTTACCTGCTCAGGTTTGCTTGCACCCATTAATACGGAAGTAATTCTTTTATCCTTTAAAATCCACGCAAGGGCCATTTGGGCAAGGGTTTGCGAACGGCTCAGCGCTATTTCATTTAATTGTTTTATTACTTCCACTTTTTCCGGGGTAATATGGCTGGCGGTCAGAAAACCGGGTCCTTTCTTTACCCTGGAATCTTCAGGAATGCCGGTAAGGTATTTATCTGTGAGCATGCCCTGTGCCAATGGTGAAAAAGGAATGCAGCCAACACCTTCCTTCTCCAGCAGGTCGAGCAGTTCTTTCTCTACCCAGCGCTCGAACATTGAATATTTAGGCTGGTGGAGTGTACACGGTGTTCCCAGTTTTTTCAGTATGCGGATTGCTTTCTTTGCTTCTGCGGCTTTGTAATTTGAAATACCTACATATAAACATTTTCCCTGTTTTACAAAAAGATCCATTGCGGCCATTGTTTCTTCCAGAGGCGTTTCAGCGTCGGGCCGGTGATGATAAAAGATATCAACATAGTCGAGTTTCATTCGTTGCAGGCTCTGGTCGAGGCTTGCCGTAAGATATTTTTTGCAGCCCCAGTCGCCATAAGGGCCCTCCCACATTTTATAACCGGCTTTTGTCGAAATGATTATTTCATCCCGGTACGGTTTAAGTTCCTGCTGCAGTATTTTACCAAAATTTTCTTCGGCGGATCCCGGCGGCGGCCCGTAATTATTTGCAAGGTCAAAATGTGTAATCCCATTATCGAAAGCGGTGAATACGATTTTTTTATAGTTGCCGGCATCATTATCAGCGCCAAAATTCTGCCATAATCCCAGCGAAATGGCGGGCAGTTTTAAGCCACTGCGGCCTGCATGGTTATATTTCATTTCGTTATAGCGGTATACGGACGCCTGATAATTCATTTTATTTTTATGACATGAAGGTATATTTTTTTTTGTTTTTCCATGGAATTATTAAATTTGTACAAATCCGACTTTTTTGTGTATTTTTCTACTTTAAAAACACCTTAATTCCCGGCAATGCAGAAACAGCTTCAGAAATCATCCTTCTTTTTACTGAATATAGATCGCGTAAGACTGAATTCAGAGTGGAACTACAGGAACATTATCAGTCCTTTTTACCGTATGTACCTGATTGCCGGCGGAAACGGCCGGCTTTTCAACTCAGAAGCATCTGTTGATCTGGAAAAGGACTTTTTGTATTTAGTGCCTTCCTATACACTCTGTAATTATTTTTGTAAAGACTACCTGGATCAGTATTATATCCACTTTGCCGAAGAGTTTCCTTACGGAGACTCCTTATTTGCCAATTCCCGCAAGCTGTTCAAAATACCTGCTTCCCATGCCGATAAAGAGAACTTTTACCGTGTTCTGCACATCAATCCCGACAGAACGCTGATGAATTCCCATGCTCCCTGGACGTATGAGCAAAAGTCAATGGCAGCAAGCTTTTCAGCCTATACGCAGCCCGATTATCTGGCCCGGGACATGGAGAGCCAGGGCATTATTATGCAGTTGCTTTCCCGTTTTTTAACGCCTGCACTTTTTCAATCTTCCGATTCCATTATTTCTTCGGTCGCCTTAAAGGCAATGAATTATATCATCACTCATTTGAACGAGGATCTCCAGGTGTCGAAACTGGCAGAACAGGCGTCCCTCAACCCGGATTATTTCTCCCGGGTTTTTCAAAAACATACCGGCTGGAATGTGATATCATACATTTTGCAAAAGCGAATTGAAAGAGCCCAGTTTCTTATTCTCACCACTTCAATGTCTCTCGATGAAATACGCAGCCAGACGGGATTTCGGGAGATTGGATATTTTAACCGTGTATTTAAAAAAGTAACCGGAACCACACCCGGCGCCTACCGGCGGAATAACCATCTGCAATAAAAAAATTTGGAGATGTAATTTAAATTTGTATTTTTCCTACATCAAATCCTTTTTTTTACCTGCTTAACCAGTAAAACCCGGTAGCGGTAAGAACGCTTTTAGACAGGATTTTGGAATTAAATTTCATAACATAACCAAACTAAATTGCCATGTATCATTCCTGTATGATTTTGTAGCAACGGCTATTCTGCATAGCGTTGATTCATTATTTAAATTTTAAACACTTGTATTGCCTGCAAAAGATCTTAAATGCAGTCGCTAAAACTAACTGGCAGCAATGCGATCAGGATCGTATTGTCTGATTATTCATCTTTCAATTTTCAATTATGAGTAGAAAAAAAATAATCGCACCAGGCTTCAACAGAATGCTGGCGAGAGGGCTTCAACGCGCGTGTGTTATTATTACAGGGCTCTTACTTGTCCTGTGTACGGGGCTAAAAAGTATTGCGTCTCCGGGCGATGGTCTTCCTCCCTTTGTTGTTAAAGGTACAGTGAGCAATGAGGCGGGTATACCTATAGAAGGGGCATCTGTTATGCAAACAGGCACAGGCAACGGAACGACATCCAATGCTGCAGGTGTATTTACACTGACTGTTACAGATGCTAATGTTTCCCTCACTGTTTCCTATTCCGGGTACGTGACCGAAACGGTTCAACTGAACGGCAAGTCTCAGGTATTTGTCACGCTGAACCCGGATGGTAAGTCTTTGGCGAACGTAGTAGTGGTAGGTTATGGTACGCAAAAGCGCCGGGATATTTTAGGCTCTGTATCAGAAATCAAGCCGGACAATATCGGAGGATTGAAGGCCGCTCCGACTTTCGACGCTGCGTTGCAGGGCCAGGTGCCCGGAGTTTCTATCCAGTCTTCCACCGGCGTGCCGGGATCAAGTACAAAAATTCTTATCCGCGGTGCAAATTCAATTAATTCCAGTACTGATCCCTTATGGATCATTGATGGTATGCCGCTGACAACAGGAAACTTAGGTTATAACAGTGGAACGACAGAACAAAACCCACTCTCCCTGATAAATCCCAGTGATATTGAAAGCATGCAGGTATTGAAGGATGCAGCTTCAACGGCTATTTACGGGTCGAGGGGTTCCAACGGGGTAATTATTGTAACGACAAGATCAGCCAGGGGCAAAAAGCCGATGAATTCGGTATCTGTATCAACGGGCACGTCCAAAATGTTAAGGGATTACAGCGATTTGGGATTTGCGGATACTAAAACATGGTTTGCAATCCTGGATAAAGCCTATAATAATTCTAACCGGGGCGATTTCCCTATTAACGATTATTTTAACACCATTCCTTTGGCCAGAACGAGGATTACCCGTGAGCAGGCATTGCAGAATAATACGAATTGGTTCGACGAGGTTTTTGGCAAGGGAAGTTATTTAGATGCCAATGTCTCAAGTTCAAAAGCATTTGAAGGGGGCAATTACTATTTTTCAGCTAACTATCGTGATGATAAAGGAGTAATGCTGGGCAACCGTATGAAAAGGTATACGGTAAGAAGTAATGTGGAGTTTAATCCTTTTAAAAATTTCACGTTCGGAACAAGACTTAATTTTTCCGCAACAAAAAATAACCGTACTCAAAATGATGATGCGGGATCGGATAATGGAAATATTGACGGCAATTCGGGAGGGATTAATAACTTAACTAAACTCGCTTTACCCTGGCTGCCTGTTTACGACCCCACAAATACAAGCACCTATTACAATCCGTATGCGGGATTTAACTTAAAAGCATATGGCGATCCAAAAAATGTTTTAAACGAGCTCATCACGCTCAGAATGCTTGGCGGCGCTTATGCAGAATACAATATTGCAGCGGTAAAAGGGCTTTCGCTTCGAAGTGAACTTTCATTTGACCTGATGCAGGCCACCACCACCCTGTGGGTGAGCAAAGACATACGTTTAAACGGTAGCGGGCAGCCTTCAACGATGGGGCTGGAACAGGCAGCTAACAGTTACAATTTTAATTATAACGGATACGCTACGTTCAACAGGACCTTTAATGCTTTGCATAGCGTTAGTGTAGTCGCCGGCGCCGAAGCAACCAGGGGACATGGTTATGTGAGAGAAGAACAGGGGGAAGGACTGATAGGAAACTATCAGCAGTTGGGCCGACCGGTAACTATGATGAATATGCGTGGTGGTTACGCTGGAGAAGAATATCTGATGGGCTTGTTCGGAAGGGCCAATTATACCTATAACAACAGGTATATGATTGGCGCCAGTTTCAGAAGGGACGGCAGTTCTAACTTTACTCCGGAAAACAGGTGGGGTAATTTTTCTTCCATAGCAGTAGGCTGGGTAATCTCCGAGGAGAATTTTATGCGATCATTAAAGGATAACGCATTTTTAAAGCTCAGGGCGAGTTATGGGGAAACCGGTAATAAAAATGTCCCGTCCAGCCTGAATATCATTAATTATAATAATACTTACACATATGGATCGATAGCCTATCTGGGGGTAAATGGCACCCTGCCGGGCAATATCCCGTCGCTTGATATTACCTGGGAAACTACTACAACCACCGACATTGGCCTGGACTATAGTTTGTTTTCCGGACGACTTTCGGGAACGGTAGAATATTACAACCGTTACGTAAAAAAGATGCTGCTGCAAGGCCCCGTTCCGTCTTCCGCCGGTGTAGATAATGGCGTGTATGATTATAATGCCAGTACCGTTTGGGGGAATGTAGGCGATATGGTGAACAGGGGAGTGGAGTTTCAAATTCATTCTGTCAATGTTAATACCGGGCAGTTTAAATGGACAACGGATTTTAACATTGCCAGCAATAAAAACATTATTAAACATCTTACAGCAGATGTTGATAAATCCGGAAGAGGAATGATTTCCGGGGATTTTATTTCCAGAACCGGCAACATGCGCAGAGAATGGTATATGGCTGATTTTGCTTTTGTGGATCCTGCAACGGGTATTGAAAAAATTTACGCTGTAGACCGGGACAAATATGATAAAACCGGTGAAACAGTCAGGGCAAAAAATGCCAATGGAGAGGATAGTACCGTTTTCGCCACTAACACGAATATCGCCAACAATTTTTTGAATTGAAGGAAAATCAGCTGATCCCAGGTATTATGGCGGTTTGAACAATACATTTGAATACAAAGGATTCGATTTCGCTTCCTGTTTACGTTTTCGGAGGCAATTATATCTACGATTTTAATGAACAGGTGAATTCTTATCCGACTTCCAAGTATAATCTGAAAGCAGCAATTTTAGATCAGTCATGGCAGAAACCAGGAGATGTGGCCAAATATCAGAAACACATACTTACAGAAATTCGCAAGTGATTGATGGCGCCGTAGTGATGATTTTTCACGTGAATTTAAGTACATCGTTTTTGATAAATATATGTATAAAGGTGATTTTGTCCGCCTGAAGAATGTGCAACTGGGTTATAATCTTCAGTCAAATGTGGTTAAGAAAATGGGCTTCCAGGCATTCCGGGTATATGTTTCGGGCACTAATCTTTGGACAAAGACAAAATTCCCGATGGGATCCGGAAGGCGCTGTAATGACCGATATAGACCAGATACCTCAATTGAAAACATGGACTGTCGGATTAACTGCGAGATTTTAACACAGAATAGAATTATTACCATTGTTTAGTTTGAGGCGAAAATCTTTGATAAAGGAAAATAAAATGAATAATATGAAAAAAATATATCAATTGCTGCTTGCAGGGTTAATGCTGCTTTCCCTTGGAAGCTGTAAGAAATTTTTTGATGTGGAACGTCCGCCGCAGAGTCCGTGGAATACTGTAACAGAGTTTGAAGCAGCACCGATTGGCGTTTACTCGAGGGTATTCTTTGGCGCTAGCTGGAGTATTAGTTATATCGACTATAATGTACTGTTGACCAGTGAAGCCGATGATGTGGATTGGGTAAATGATCCTGAGTGGGGTTACAGAAGAAACCAGGGCTCACCATTTCCGTTAACGGAGGGGATATGGCTATGGAATTACGAAGCCATTGCCGGATGTAATAATGCACTCGACTTTGTGAGCAATAATAATGGAGATCCTTTCCCAACGATGAGTGATTTTGACAGAACTAATAATTTTAACAGGATCGTGGGAGAGTTATATTTCGTACGCGGCTTTTCCTATTATATGCTGATGAATGTTTTCGGGCACGCATATCAGCCGGGAGGAGACAATTCTACTGCCGACATTCCCCTGATTACTTCGTTTGCAACAGGAGTTCAGGATGCAAAAAATTCGAAGATAGGAACCACACAGGAGCTCTTTGATCAGATGGTTTCGGATTTCAAAAAGGCGAAGGAGCTTTTACCTGAGAGATATATATCCGGAATGCATGCTTCCTATCAGCAGGGCCGGGCCAATAAATTTTCTGCTGCAGCTATGCTGGCACGCACCTATTTCCTGATGGGAAATTATGGAGATGCTAAAACTGAATGTGATTTTGTAATTGGTCAGAATGGCGGCGATTATGATCTTTCAGAAGATCCTATCCAGGCCTGGAATAAGAGTGATCTATCGAGAGGAAAAGAAGTTTTGATGTATGTTCCTTTCTTTGATCCCACATCGGGAAGAGTGCCCTATAACCTAACCGTGCTCAACAGCAATGCGGCAGACTGGGGTATGTGTACATGGGTTGAACCGAGAATGAGCAATGTTACCATTAAAAAACTGGGGTGGATGGACGATCCGACGGAGAATACAGGTATTAAACCGGCTGCGTTGCGCGATAAACGGTTCACCCAATTAATGGCGGCAAGATATCCTGCATCTGACGTATCAGATCCTGACAAGCTTCATGATGGGAGGGCTGATATTAAAGACATCACAACTATTTTTAACAACAAATATTACCGGGGGGCTCTGGGATTTAATACCAATCTTCCTGTAATCAGGCTCGCGGAACTGTATTTAACCAGGGCTGCCTGCAATTTAAAGGTAAACGATAAAGATGGAGCTGCTGCAGATTTGAACGTGGTGCGGAAACGGGCATGGGATACATCTGTTGGCGGGCCCTATCAGCCTATTACTTCTGCAAACATTACACAGGATGTAATTGACAACGAAAGAATAATAGAAATGTTTAATGAACCGGACAGGATGAATTATTTACGCGGCCTTAAAGTGCCTATCGGCCCAGGTGACAGATCCGTCGCGGAAGAGCCCTATACCAGTGATAAATTCATCTGGGTTCGCCCGCTGTCTGAAAGTTCTTATAGATAACCAACTGCAGGAGCACAGGCTTTGAGACAATCTGATTCGATAGTTAGTTTTGGTATTTGCGGGCCTTCGAATTGAAGGCCTGCAATTTTGTTTTCACATTATTCCCCATGGACTTGATAGATTCAAAATATACTTCGGCAAAAATGAACAGATTGCAGTCTGTTGATGCGCTACGCGGATTTGATATGTTCTGGATTATGGGCGCGGGCGATTTTATTACGACTATGTCGGGGATACAAAAAACTGATTTTTGGACGAAGCTGGCCACACAATTTGATCACCCCTATTGGAATGGCTTCACTTTCTGGGACCTGATCTTTCCCCTGTTTATGTTTCTTTCGGGCATTTCTTCCGTCTTTTCTATCGACAATCAATTAAAAAAGGGAAGCAGCCGAAATCAGATTTTAGCGAGAGTGATAAAACGCGGTGTTATACTTATCCTGTTAGGTATATTTAATAATAATGGATTAAACATAAGCCCGCTGGCAGATATCCGATTCCCGAGCGTGCTTGGGAAAATTGGCCTCTCATATATATTCGCCAACATCATTTATTTGTACGCAAAAGAAAAAGCGCAGATTATCTGGTTCTGGTCATTATTGATAGGGTACTGGTGCCTGTTGAAATTTACTTCGGCACCGGGCTTTCCGATGGGCGATTTAACAGAAGCCGGTAACTTCATGTCTTATTTTGACCGTACTTTCCTGCCAGGGAAACTGTCGCGGGGTATTCATGACACGTGTGGTCTTTTGTGCACCATCACAGGTATTGCAACAACGCTTTCCGGGATTCTGACAGGTAATTTTTTAAAAAAGGAAAACTTGTCCCCTGCAGGAAAAGCCGGCAGGTTTGCTATGGCAGGCGTTATTGCTATGGCAATGGCATTAATATGGAATTTTAATTTTCCGATTAATAAAAACCTTTGGTCGAGCCCATTCGTTTTGCTCACAACAGGACTCAGCCTGTTGCTGTTTGCATTGTTTTATTTTCTGATTGATGTGAAGGGGTATAATAAATGGACTTTCTTTTTTCGTGTTATTGGAATGAATTCCATTTTTATTTATATATCACCCAAGATCATTCACTACGGTTACTTCTCCAGCGGGTTATTTGGATGGGTATCGGATTTATTTGGTATTTATCAGCCAGCCGTTTCTCTTCTTTTTGTAATTATTACGGAGTGGCTGGTGCTGTATTTTATGTACAGGAAAAATATTTTCATAAGAGTTTAACATATGTAAGATGCACAATTGAAAACCGGTAAAATTATTCGATGAAACAAATAATTGATATAAACAGACAAAGGCTGGGCTCCCTCGATGCATTGAGGGGATTCGATATGTTTTGGATTATTGGCGGTGATGCTGTGGTAAAGGCAATTGCGGTTATATCCGGCACCCGTTTCTGGCAGGCCGCTGCGGAGCAAATGGACCATCCGGACTGGAATGGTTTTCATTTTTTTGATCTGATCTTTCCCCTTTTCTTATTTATCGCCGGAGTAGCCACTCCTTATTCTGTGGGAAAAGAACTGGAGAGAGGAAAAACGAAAAAGGAATTGCTGATCAGAGTCATAAAGCGCAGTTTAATATTGATGCTTATCGGATTTATTACCGCCAATCGGCCCGATGGGCATTTTATGTTAAAGCCGCTAAATGAATACCGGTTTACAAGTGTATTGGGAAGAATCGGGCTGGCGTATATGCTGGCAAATGTTATTTACCTATATACAAAGGAAAAGGCACAGCTAATATGGTTTGGCGCTTTGATCATTGGATACTGGTTGTTGTTAAAATGTACTTCGGCTCCGGGATACCCTGCGGGAGATCTTAGCATGGCAGGAAATTTTGCATCTTATATTGACCGGTCAATAATGCCTGGCCAACTGTACCTGAAAATTCATGACCCGGAAGGAGTGGTGAGCACGATACCTTCTGTGGGTACGGCATTACTCGGAATTATTACCGGTACATATCTTAAAAAGAAGGAGTTGTCCGGAAATGTAAAATCATTAGGAATGCTGATTACCGGTATAGTATTTTTAATACTGGCAAGATTATGGAATATCGATTTTCCAATCAATAAAAATTTGTGGAGCAGTAGTTTTGTTTTATATGCAGGAGGATTCAGCCTGGTTCTGCTGGCCATTTTTTATTACGTAATAGATGTACTGGGATATAAACGCTGGGCTTTCTTTTTTAAAGTGATCGGCATGAATTCCATCCTGATTTACATTTCCGGCATTTTTATCGACTGGGAATATAGTACGAAAGCGTTTTTCAACTGGATTTTGCAGCTTTCCCATGAACCCTGGACGGCTTTGGTATATGCGGTCTGTATGCTGGTAGTAAAATTTTTCTTTCTGTATGTGTTATACAAAAACAAAATATTTTTAAGAGTGTAGCCCTGATTTTTCAAATACCTCTTTTATTTTTACGGGTATGCCGCCGCGCTGTCTGCTCCAATCGGCAGCCTGCATGAATGCGTATATTTCAAGTGTTTCCTTGGAAGGCACGGGTGCAATCCCTGTATTGAAAAACTGAATTATTTTTTCCAGGAGCCCTTCGTATCCTTCGAAGGTGCCCACAGGGGCAATGCCTTTTTCACCAAAAGCAGTTCCTCCATAATCATCTGCGCCTGTACGCAATCCCCTGTAACTTCCAATCCGGCCATCGGCCCACACGCCGGCAACCAGATCGGTACCCGCCGTATATGTTCTGGTAACTGTTTTACATCCTGTTCCCATCAGCGTGAACAGCGATTCAACACCATGGATACCATACCAGAATAGATCAGCATGCTTTAACTGCATGGGTGCCGGGCTGTAGGTACCGGCGCCGGTAATCTTTCCAATCTTTTCGCCGGAAGCCAATGATGCGATTTGTGATGTGTAGCGGAGAGTAGAAGAAGAAAACAATGGCGCTTTATATTTTTCTGCTGCTTTGTAAATGGTTACAACATCTTTAAAGGTGGAGGCGATGGGTTTGTCGATAAACATCCGTTTTCCCGCTTTGATTACCTGCAGCGCCTGGGCCAGCCTTGGCTTACCATCATTTGTCTCCAATAAAATAAAATCGGTTTTATGCAAAAGTTCATCGATTGAGTGAACAATTTCCACGCCCATCTCTTTGGCTTCTTTACTATATGCAGGAATGCGTTCGTAACTGGATTTAATATCTTTGCTTCCATAGGGAAATGCGGCTGCTACACGATAATCCCCACCGCCTGCGAATTTTCCTTTTCCATTTAATAATTGTATAATGTTGGTACTGTGCGAAGTATCTAATCCAATAATACCAATGCGCTTATCATCCGGCAGAAAAGAAAATGTAGACCGGTTTGCTGAAAAGGAGCTCATGCCAAGACCGGCGCCCAGCCCGGCCAGTGCAGTCTTCTTGATAAAATTTCTTCGGTTGCTCATGAATAGTGTTTATAATAATTGAGAAGGTGCCCAAATCTACATCAAATTTGATCCCGTTTGTTATTGTGTGAAGATCAGATTACAAATACGTAACTGTAAATATTCATGAAATAGGGAGTACTTCCTGGTGAACGTTGCGATAGAAGATAATTATTCTTCTATAAAATCTGCTTTTTAATTTGTGTAATAATTAAATGAGCTCTATATTTGAATAGAGTTGGGCACGTGCCCGTATTACCCTGTTTTTTATTCTGAGCTTACGTAAATTTTTAAATCACTCATCTCCGAAACCTCATTGCAGCAACATTAATTTTCGATGAATTGTTCCTGGAAATTAACACACGATAGCGACCACGGAATTCTTTTGTGATATGAAAAAAATATTTTTATCTGCCTGTATTGCGCTTGTGAGCGCTTTACCATCTGTACGAGCCCAGCAAAGCATTTCAATAATCCCGGAGCCGGTTCTGATGCAGCCGGGAAAGGGGTTATTCGTTGTCAGTAGCAGTACTGCGATTTATGTAGCGCGGGGGGATGACTCCGTACGAAACATCGCTCGGGGGTTTGCCGATAAATTTTATCAGGCCTCGGGCATTAAACTGGCTATCGGTAATGTAAACGTAAAATCAAAAACGCTGATACAATTTCAGAAAGGCAATTACAAAGGGATTGGTACGGAAGGATACCGCCTTTCGGTAACACCTGCCTCCATAACGGTTAAATATAATACTGCAGCTGGTGCGTTTTATGCCGTTCAGACACTATATCAATTATTGCCCAATGAAATTGTTTCGGATTCTTTCGTAAAAGGAATCAGGTGGACTATACCTTCTGTCGATATCACCGATTATCCGAGGTTTGGATGGCGCGGGTTAATGCTGGATGTTGCACGTCATTTCTTTACCGTAAAGGAAGTGAAACAGTTTATTGATGAAATGGTGTCTTATAAATATAACATACTTCACCTGCATCTCACGGATGATGAAGGGTGGCGGATTGAAATAAAATCGTTGCCCGATCTTACAAGGATTGGCGCTTATCGCGGTAAAAGGCTGGGCAGATGGGCCAATACCTCGGTTGCCGATCCCAATGAGCCAAAAGATTATGGAGGATATTATACACATGAAGATATACGGGAGATTGTACGGTATGCCGCCGACCGGTATGTGAACGTAATGCCGGAAATAGACGTACCAGGCCATAGCAGGGCGGCGGTGGCTTCCTATCCCGAGCTAACCTGTTCGGGCAATAGGATGACAGTATACGACGGAGTAAAATACATAAACTGGCCGGTGGCGGTTAAGGAAACGATGCTCTGCCCGGGAAAAGAAACGACCTATGCATTTATTGACAAGGTAGTAACAGAGATCGCGCAACTTTTTCCTTTTCAATATATACACATGGGGGGTGATGAGTGTGCCAAAAATTTTTGGGAGGCGAGCGATTCCGTGCAGCAATTAATAAAAAGAGAACATTTAAAAGATATTAATGAGGTGCAAAGTTATTTTTCCAAACGGGTGGAAAAGATTGTGGAATCGCACGGTAAAAAATTTATGGGATGGAACGAAATCATTGACGGCGGTCTGCCCCCGTCGGCTGCGGTTATGGCTTATCGAGATGAATCATGGGGAGTGGAAGCTACGCTGCAAAAACATGATGTGGTGATGACCCCATTGCAGTATACCTATCTTGATTATTTTCAAAGCGATTCATTGGTTGATCCGCCGGTGTATGATAAACTTCGACTGAATCAGACCTATCGGTTTGATCCCGTGCCGAAGGGTGCGGATGCCAATTATATTTTGGGAGGCCAGGGGAATTTATGGACGGAACAGGTGCCGAATATGCGAACGGTGCAATTTATGTTATGGCCAAGATCCCTGGCTATTGCCGAATGCGTGTGGTCACCTGCTGAAAAGAAGAACTGGATATCCTTTGCAAAAAAGACGGAACATGCTTTTGAGCGATTTGATATAGCGAAGATCAAGTATTCCCGGGGTATGTTTGACGCTATTATTACGGCGAAGCGGGATGCGTCAGGAAAATTAATGCCGGTTATCGAAACGGAATTGCCGGATATTGATATCTACTATTCGCTGGATGAAAGCAACCCGGATGAATATTATCCGAAGTACACCTCACCATTTTCTCTGCCAGACGATGTGGCCACCATAAAAGTAGTTACCTACCGGCATGGCAGGCAGGTGGGCAAGCAGATAAATGTACCCATACAGGAATTGGCAAAAAGAGTTTCGGACTGACGGTGAAAAGCTGATGAACCTGGCAGATCCTGCCTTGAATCGATATATTAAAAACAGATATTCTCATGACTGTATATTCTAAGATTGCCTGTGCCATTTTATTATTCGGCATAAATATTTCGTTAACGGCGCAGACGGTAGCTTTTTATGTTTCTAAAAATGGAGATGATTCCGCAGCAGGAACAAGCAGGGAAACTTCTTTTGCAACTATTCAACAGGCTAAAAAAGCCGTTAGGGCATACGTAAAACAGAATACACCCGACACAATAAAAGTGCTGATTGCATCGGGAGAATATGAATTACCGGGTCCGCTTGTTTTTGACGCGGAAGATGGAGGAAATGAAAAAAGTACTGTCCTGTATTGTGCACTGCCCGGAAATAAAGTGATTATTAGTGGCGGAATGAAGATAAAGGGATGGAAGAAGTTCAATAAAAAGATTTGGGTCGCTGACCTGAAAAATGTGGAAGGAGAAAACGGGCAATTCAAAGAATTTTTTGTGAATGGCAGCAGAAGAGAGCGTTCCAGGCTGCCGCAAAGCGGTTTCTACAGGGTAAATGGATTTCCTGATGGAAAGGAACCTTACAATAAGCCTTACAGGCGATTTGAGTACAGCGGTAACGATATTCAATCGAACTGGAAAAACCTTTCCGATATTGAAGTAGTGGTGTATCATTTCTGGACGGACACGCATTTGTATATTGATTCAGCAGATTCAAAAAATCGTATCGTATATTTCCGCTATCCTTCCGGAAAAGCGTTTACCGATGATTTTAATTCCGATGGTGCACGTTACATTCTGGAAAATGTATGGGAAGGTTTGCAAAAGCCGGGGCAGTGGTACCTTGACAGGAAAGGCGAACGCATCTATTATATTCCATTTCCCGGAGAAAACATGAATGAGGCAGAAACTATTGTACCTGTTGCCAGCAAGCTTATTACTATTACCGGTGACCCATTAGCCGAAAAAAATGTTAATCATCTCTCTTTTGATCATATCAGCTTCCAGTATGTCAATAGCCTGCTGCCGGAGAAAAGCGTTAATAATTCGCAGGCATCACTGGATTTACCCGCTGCTATTACTTTCCGAGGCGCAAAAAACTGCTCGTTTAATTATTGCACGGTAAAGAATATAGGAGGATATGCGTTTGATCTGCAGGATGGATGTGTTAATAACTGTTTTAGTTATAATACTATTGTCGATATCGCAGGTGGCGCCTTTAAAATAAATGGTGGCAGATTGACCGATCACCCTTTACTGCGTACCCATAATAATACTATCTCTGATAATGAAATAGGCGGATATGGAATTGGTTATCCTTCGGCAGTAGGCATATTGTTGCGGAACGCCTATAGCAATACTATCGAGCATAACAATATCTACAATGGATTTTATACCGGCATTTCGGTAGGATGGGAGTGGGGCTATCAGCCCAGTATAAGCAGGGATAATATAGTTGCCTATAATCATATTCATGACATCGGACTGAACGGATTACTGTCTGATATGGGCGCAATTTATACCCTGGGCGTGTCGCCGGGAACAGTTATTAAAAACAACCTGATTCATGATGTGGATGCCCATAGCTATGGTGGCTGGGGCATTTATAACGACGAAGGATCAACTCATCTCCTGGTGGAAAATAATATTGTGTATAATACCAAATTTGCTGCTTATAATATGCACTATGCCAAGGAAATTACAGTGCGCAACAACATTTTTGCCTTCGGAAAGCTGCAGCAGATAAACAGGACAAGAGTTGAACCGCATCAAAGTCTTTTTTTCGAAAATAATATTGTTTACTGGAAAGAAGGTTTATTGTTAGACGGAAACTGGGACACGCTTAGTTATAATTACTATTTAAATCCCAATTTGCCCGATCATGGAACAAAAAGAATGAACCGGACGTTTACAATGGATTACAATATTTACTATAACCCCGATCTGCCTGTAGACAGCATTCTTTTTTACAAGCAGACCTGGAATAACTGGAAGGAGCTGGGAAATGACAGGCACTCATTGTATGCAGATCCGCTGTTTGCAGACCCGCTGCATTATAATTTTGCGTTGTTACCGGGTTCTCCTGCATTTGCCCTTGGATTTAAGCCTATTGATATGAGCTCCGTCGGACCAAGAAATAAATAATTAAATTGACTATGAACAACGGTATCGTCAAACTGAATAACAGATACAGGTATATTACCCCGGGATGTTTTGTGATAATAGTGGTTGCCTGGATGCTATTGCCTACCTCGGCTGTCTATGCGCAAAATAAGCAAGACCCGATTCGCGGGTTTATGATTGATGCACCCCGGGGAACCGAATCGACCGGTTACTATTTTAAATTGATTGATTTTTGTGCCCAGCAGGGTTTAAATACCATTATTTTCCGGTTAACGGATGACGAGGGGTCGGCATATAAATTTTCATCCCATCCCGATCTTGTAATGTGCCCGGGAGCTTATACAAAAAAGGAATTACAAAAGCTGGTAAACTATGCCGCTTCGAAATCAATAGAAATAATACCAGAGGTAGAAACATTCGGACACTCCAGGTATATTGTTCAGTCGCCGGGGTATAAAAACCTGAATGACGCATTGGATGATGGTACAGAAAATGCCGTTTGCCCGGTGAATGATTCTACTTTGCACCTGATGAAGGATATTATTACTGAAGTTGCCTCCCTCTTTCCTTCTAAATATTTGCATATTGGCTGTGACGAGACGAAATGGGGCGGCAGCGCCTTATCTAAAAAGGCCCTTCAAACGGGCAGTAAAAATAGAATTTGGGCGGACTACGTAAACAAGCTTAATGGATACGTAAAGGAACTGGGAAAGCAAACTATTATTTGGGGTGATATACCGGTATACAACGAAAACGAAGTATTGGATTTTCTCGATAAGGATATCGTGATAGCTGAATGGAATTATTGGGAAGCGGATTCGGCTGTTGTTGACCGGGTTGCGCAAAAGCTGATTGCCAAAGGATTTAAGGTTATTGGGTGCCCGGCAGTGAGCTGGTGTAAATGGGGTGCACGCATTGGAGAGGAGCAGTTTAGAAATATCTCCGCATACTCTTCGGTATATTCGGCGCTGGATCCAGCCCATAATCTTGGTATTATATTAACCAACTGGGTGCCGCAAAAATATCTGCAATATAGTCAATGGGACACTTATGCTATTGCTATGGATATCCTTCGGCGTAAAGGATATTTTGACTTAGAAGAAGCCATCCCGGGAGTGGTCAACCAATTATTTGGTGTAAAATGCGATCCGGTATGGATGAATATTTTCGAAATGCTATATGCGAATATACCTCAGTCGAATTGTGCTGATGCGGATTCATTAAAATTCTTTCCATGGAGTGATTCGATACAGGTACGGTCACTTATCAGCAGGAAACATTTACTGGACAACTCATTTTTGAAAATAAATAAGTTGCTGTTATCGAAAAGGAGGGAAATCAGAATGAATAAAAATGTGTTTGAGGATATATTGGTAACGGTTAATTTTTTGGGCTATTTGATTGACAGGCAGAATGCGATAGTAAAATTTGCAGATACCTCTCCTGTAGATGCGGAAAGCGTACAATCCTTTTTTAAGAAGGTGGCCTCGGAAGACAAAAGATACAGAATGATGATGAAGACGGCCTGGTTAAAGGGCCGCAGGGCCATGACGGATGAATATGATAAGGATTATATGTATTCATTTGTAAAAGCGACTGATTTTTCCAAAAAGGTAGCCGAAAATCCGTCTGTTTTCTTGGAAATATTAAGAAATATGCATCTTGAAAAGCCTGTCGCTGATAAAAATTAATATTTATGCCGGGACGTGCTTATAGCATTTTACTGATGAGATGATCCATTTAGATTAGTAATTAACCAAATTATAAAAAATGAAAACAAACAGAAGAGACTTTATAAGATTATCGGGTATCACCGGTTTGGGATTAGCGGACGGTGTGGATAGAAATATTGTCGCAGGTATTGCAGGCGATGAAGATAGGGTTCACTTCAGCCGTTTCAATATGTGTGGCTATACGGCTCCGAAAATTGATACGGTGCGGATTGGCTTCATCGGATTGGGACACCGCGGTCCGGCGGCTGTCGGCCGTATGGCGCATATTGAGGGAACGGCAATTACGGCACTTTGCGATATAAGACCGGATAAGGCGGAGGGAGCAAAACGATCGCTGGCCGGTTCGGGCCATAACCCGGATGTGTATACTGGAAAGCCCGATGAGTGGAAAAAATTATGTGAGCGTGCGGATATCGATCTGGTATATATTGCCACCCCCTGGAGTCTGCATACTCCCATGGCCGTGTATGCAATGAATCATGGTAAGCATGTATGTGTGGAAGTGCCGGCGGCAAAAACAATTGATGAGTGCTGGCAATTGGTCGAAACTTCTGAGCGGACCCGAAAGCACTGTATTATGCTTGAAAATTGTTGCTATGATTTCTTCGAGCAACTTACTTTAAATATGTCCCGCCAGGGTTTGTTTGGCGAAATCGTTCATTGTGAGGGCGCATATATTCACACGTTGCTAGAAGAGAATTTTTCGAAAGATGACTATTATGAGATGTGGCGGCTGAAAGAAAATTTTAGACATGGCAATTTATATCCCACACACGGATTAGGACCGATAGCGCAGGTGCTGGACATAAACAGGGGGGATAAAATGGAATTCCTGGTATCCATGTCAGGTAACGACTTTCAAATGGGAAAGATGGCGAATGAGTTGGCGGCAAAAGATGATTTTTTTAAGCCGTTTGCCAATAAATCTTATCGTGGAAATATGAATACAACAACTATCCGGACACATAAAGGCAAGACTATCATGCTGCAACATGATGTTACTTCACCCAACGTATACTCGCGTATTCATAAAATAAGCGGTACAGTTGGTTCTGCGCTGAAATATCCTTTGGAAGGCAGAATTGCTTTCGGCCATGAGAATTGGATCAATAATGAAGAATATAAAAAGCTGGAAGAAAAGTATTCAACACCGATAGTGAAAAAGATTGGTGAGATGGCCAGGCGCGTAGGCGGACATGGAGGAATGGATTTTTTAATGGATTGGCGTACGATTGACTGCCTCCGTAACGGCCTGCCGGTGGATATGGATGTATATGACGCGGCTCTATGGAGTTCAATTTCGCCATTGAGTGAATGGTCGGTAGCGAACCGTTCCAATTCCATTAAGGTTCCTGATTTTACCGCGGGTTCGTGGAAAACGAATAAGCCCGTCTCTGTTACGTTAGAGAATGGCGATACGACAGGAGTGAAGGCTTAGGTGAAAGCTGCCGGCTAAAACAGTTCCGCCTGGTTACCTTTTGTTTTCTTCGCTTCCCACTCCATACTTACCGATTTATTATAATCGAATAGTTTGGAGCCTACGGCGCGCCAGCCCATCACCTCTACAAAGCTGCCCAGTTTTATTTTCTGGGTTTTGGCCTGCGCACCCCGTCCCGAAGAGATAATGATAACGGGATCATTCTGGCTCGTAACCATTTCCAAACGGTTGCCATCGCCTTCTTTGATAAACATGAACTTGCTGTTCAGCGTTGTCGTTTCCACCCGGAAACGTTTTACATTGAACTGCATTTTATCGTTGTCGAGATAAATGCCCGTAATGATTTTCTCCGGATCGAATTTTTCAATGACAATTACTTTTTCCGAATCGAAGCGGCGGCTCAGCTCGGGATTGGCTATTTCATAGTTGCCGTCATTATAAATCACCAGCAGCCTGTCGTCTGGCTCGACGGTACCGAGATATTCACCCTTTTCTTCTTCATTCAACCGGCCGAAACTGTCATCGAACCAAAGCCTGCGGCCACTGAGGGTAGACTTGCCGGCTTCTTTCAGCTTTACATTTTTTATCGGGTATTTTGTAACCTGGTTACCCATGCTGCCCCTGTTCTTGATCTCGAGCGTTTCGAAATAGAAGTCGAATTCTTTTTTATGGGCGGAGGAACTCGGGCTCAGTACAATTTTTACCACCTCTGCTTCGCCATTCGGATTAACACTGAAGTAATGCGACTTGCTTTTTTCTGTTCCCTTCGTAAGATCGTATTCTTTGTCGCGGGTAATACCGGTAACGTTGAAGCGCTTGGCATAGCTAACCCCCGATTTCCCGTCGAGATAGATCATATTATATGTAGTGCGCTCATCATTTTTCTTAAACACCGCCAGGTGGATGATGTCTTTTCCGATAAAAACTTTATCGGCCACTTTTACCACTTTCATTTTACCTGCCCTGGTAAAAGCAATGATATCGTCGAGATCGGAACAGTCTGTAACATATTCATCTTTTTTCAACCCGGTACCGATAAAACCGTCTTCGCGGTTCACATATAATTTCACGTTGGCAATGGCGACCTGCTTGGCCTGTATCGATTCAAATAATTTCAGTTCTGTTTTTCTTTCACGGCTCTTGCCATATTTTTTAAGCAGGTTTTCGAAATAGGCCACTGCAAAATCAATCAGGTTGGCCAGGTTGTTTTTTACCTGCCTGATCTCTGCCTCTATGTTTTTGATCTGGGCGTTCAGTTCGCTTATGTCGAGGCGATAGATTCTTCTTACCGGTTTTTCCGTCAGCTTCAAAATATCTTCTCTCGAGATGTCGCGCTTCAATTGTTTGAGAAAGGGCTGGAAAGCTTTGTTGATCGCCGTGATCACATTGTCCCAGGTCTCATGCTTTTTCTCGAGTTCTTTGTATATTTTTTCTTCGAAGAATATTCTTTCCAGTGAAGTATAATGCCATTTTTCCTGTAACTCCCTGAGCTTTATTTCCAGCTCTCTTTTAAGCAGCTCACGCGTATTGTCGACAGATATCCGCAGCAGTTCGTGGACGCCTAAAAACTTTGGTTTATGGTCTACGATTACGCAGGCGTTGGGTGAGATGCTCACTTCACAGTCGGTAAAAGCGTAGAGGGCATCTATGGTGATATCAGGCGAAATACCCGGAGCGAGGTCGATCATGATCTCTACCTCAGCAGCCGTATTATCGGTTACTTTTTTTATTTTGATCTTTCCCAGGTCGTTTGCCTTCACGATGGAGTCCATCAGCTGCGCCGTCGTTACTCCGTAAGGCACATCGCGGATGACCAGCGTCTTCTTGTCCAGCTCTTCAATTCTTGAACGGACCCTGATCTTACCGCCGCGCTTTCCTTCGTTATAATTACTGGTATCAGCCATGCCGCCCGTTTGAAAATCAGGGTGCAGCTCAAATTTTTTTCCGCGTAGATATTTGATCGATGCCTCATTCAGCTCGCAGAAATTATGTGGCAGTATTTTGGTGGCGAGGCCCACGGCAATACCTTCGGCCCCCTGCGCCAATAGCAATGGGAACTTCATCGGCAGGGTCACCGGTTCATTTTTTCTGCCGTCGTAGCTTAACTGCCATTCGGTGGTTTTATCGTTGAAGGCAACTTCCAGTGCAAATTTTGAAAGGCGCGCTTCGATATATCTGGCTGCCGCGGCATCGTCGCCGGTACGGATATCGCCCCAGTTTCCCTGTGTTTCGATGAGCAGGTCTTTCTGACCCAGGTTAACCAGCGCATCGCCGATGCTTGCATCGCCATGCGGGTGAAACTGCATGCTTTGACCGATGATATTGGCCACTTTGTTGAATCGCCCGTCGTCCATCTCCTTCATCGAATGCAGTATACGGCGTTGCACGGGTTTCAGCCCGTCTTCAACGGCCGGTACGGCCCGTTCGAGTATTACGTAAGAGGCGTAATCGAGAAACCAATTTTTGTACTGGCCCGAAATTCCCAGGTCTCCGTTAGATTGTATCTGTTCCGTCGTTGCCATTGTCTTTTGTTTTGCGCTTTACTTCAAAATCTTTCATGCCTTTCATTTCTCCCTGCACCTCGAAGTTTTCACCGGGTAGAAATTGTTTTAATCTCCAGAGCAGATAGGCATCACCGGTAGTGTTTTTGGATTTACTAAGGAATTGATTAATTATCCTATTCGCTTTCTGCCATTCGCTGGTGATATATTTCTGCAGGTCGTCGTCATAAAACTCATCACCCTGCTGAACAATTTTTTTTCCGCCTTCGAGCAGTCGTACATTTTTCCCTTGCTCCGATAATTTTTTCCATTCATCGGGGTCCACTTCAAATTCACTCGGGGTGATGGGCCGGGCTAATTTCTTCGCTTTTAAAAATTCTTTAGGCGGGATGAGCGCCAGCCGGTCGGGATAGAATATATTTCCTTTTTCATTGAAGAAGGGAAGATTATTTAAATATAAAATATAGATTCTTCCCTGGAAATCTTTCAGCTGGCTCATCAGCCAGTAATACCCGCTCACGTCGTGTTTGTTTTGCGCGGCCCAGATCCAGAGTATTTCTTCGGGGTCGTTGTTTAATTTTTCTATCAGTTCCTTTACCGTCTTCACATCATCCACACTTCCATCATCCACTTTTCCATCAATATCACCGCCTGCCAGTACATTGCGCCACCATTGTTTCCTGTTTTCGATCCCCTCTTCGGTGAAGATATCTTTAAGCGGACCCACGGCGTAATCATCTTTTATTGCCATAATCTCTCCCCAGAGGCTCTGATCGAGGTTGATGGCCTGTTGTAATACTTCCACGTCGGGTTCCTGAAATACGATATGAATCATGCATTAATTCTTTTTCCTACAATAATAAGATCCCGTTCTATATTATCCAATTTTGCAATCCGCGGCAATATTCCCCATTCACTGAACCCCACCCCTTTAAACAACTGCAGGCTTGGCTTATTATGACTGAAAATAAAGCCGAGCAATGTTTTTATTTCCAGTTTTTCACAGGCATTCATTGCATGTAACAATATTATTCTCCCATATCCTTTTCCTCTTTGTTCTTCGTCGATATATATACTTATCTCCGCGGTGTGCCGGTAAGCCGGCCTTCCATAAAACGATTGGAAGCTCAGCCAGCCGATTATTTTTGTTTCGTCTTCCACTATCCACAACGGCCTGGCAGCGGGCTCATGATCATGGAACCAGTTTATACGGCTCTCTGTGGTTACCGGTTCGGTGTCGGCGGTAACCATTCGGCCCGCAATTGTGGAATTATAAATATCCACGATTGTGTCCAGATCATGAATCGTCGCATTTCTATACCGGAGCGCCATTTTATGCCGTTAAATTTATTTGATCATCGGCAAGGTCAAGTTCTATCCGGAGATTATCAATAATAAATTCCTGGCGCTGCTGGGTATTTTTTCCCATGTAATATTCCAGTGTGTGCTGGATATGGGTATCGGCCATGATCATTACGGGTTGCAGGCGGATATCCGCAGCAATAAACTTTGCAAATTCTTCGGGAGAAATTTCGCCCAGCCCTTTGAACCGGGTAATCTCTGGCTTTGCGCCCAGTTTTTTTACGGCTCCCTGCTTTTCCGATTCGTTGTAGCAATAGATCGTTTCCTGTTTGTTGCGCACACGGAACAGCGGCGTTTCCAATACATGTACGTGCCCGTTCTTTACCAGGTCGGGGAAGAATTGCAGGAAGAAGGTCATCAGCAATAAACGGATATGCATTCCATCCACGTCGGCATCGGTAGCAATCACGATATTGTTATAACGAAGCCCTTCATAGGATTCTTCGATGTTGAGTGCGTGTTGCAACAGGTTGAATTCCTCATTTTCATACACCACCTTTTTAGTGAGCCCGAAACAGTTCAGGGGCTTACCACGCAGGCTGAATACCGCCTGTGTTTCCACGTTCCTTGCCTTAGTAATGGAGCCGCTCGCAGAATCACCTTCCGTGATGAAGATGGTGCTTTCCTTCTGCTTCTCCATTATATTTTCTTTTTCTTTTCCTGTTGGTTCATCATTGAGATGGTAGCGGCAGTCGCGGAGTTTACGATTATGAAGATTCGCTTTTTTTGCCCGTTCATTGGCGAGTTTGCGAATACCCGACAATTCTTTTCTTTCCCGCTCACTTTGCTCGATTCTCTTTTTTAAAGCCTCGGCCACCGAAGGATTGCGATGCAGGTAATTATCTAATTCCTTTGCAAGGAAATCGCCCACAAAATTACGCATGCTCGGTCCGCCCTCATATACTGATTGCGAGCCGAGTTTGGTTTTGGTCTGTGATTCAAATACAGGTTCCTGTACGCGAACGGAAACAGCGGCGGAAATACTACCCCGGATATCCGAAGGCTCGTAATCTTTTTTGTAAAATTCCCGGATTGTTTTCACTATCGCTTCGCGGAATGCGGCCAGGTGTGTGCCTCCCTGTGTGGTATACTGACCATTTACAAAAGAATAATATTCTTCACCGTATTGATTGCCGTGGGTAATGGCCACTTCAATGTCTTCTCCTTTCACTGAAATGATCGGATACCGGATCTCTTCAGCATCCGTTTTGCGCTGCAGCAGGTCCAGGAGGCCATTTTTGCTCACATATTTTTTTCCGTTCATGTTGATCACCAGCCCTGCATTCAGATAGCAGTAGTTCCAGAGCTGGTTTTCGAGATATTCTTTTTCGAATCGGAAATTCTTGAAAATGGCAGAGTCGGGTATAAAATTGATCCGGGTACCGTTCGGTTCGGTTGTTTTTGCCTCCTTGTATTCTTTTGTCAGCACACCCCGTTCGAATTCGGCCGTTTTTTCCCTGCCATCCCTGATCGCGGTTACCTTAAAGAAGCCGCTCAGGGCATTTACGGCCTTGGTACCCACACCGTTGAGGCCTACGGCCTTCTGGAATGCCTTACTGTCATATTTAGCACCGGTGTTGATTTTGCTAACCACATCCACTACCTTACCGAGAGGGATCCCCCTGCCATAGTCGCGGACGGTCACTTCCTTATCGTTGATAGTGATATCGATCTGCCTGCCGTAGCCCATGGTGTGCTCGTCTATACAGTTGTCTATCACTTCTTTAACCAGCACATAGATGCCATCGTCGGGGCTGGAGCCATCGCCCAGTTTGCCGATATACATGCCCGGGCGCAGGCGGATATGCTCCTTCCAGTCCAGCGACTTAATGCTGTCTTCGGTATAGTCAAAGAGGTTTTGTTTTTCTGCCATAGGTATTTCAGACTGATTTTTAAACTGTTAGCGGCCCGCGCAAATATAGGCAAAGATTTTCCCGAATTTATCCTACTTTTGAGATCTGCCTCCCGGGGCAGCTTTAAATTCTACACTTACTTACCCAGCTTTTTCAGCCTTACTAACCCGGAGTTTGTTTCAGTCTTCTTTTAACACTAAAAAAGTGGAATTGTATGTATTCGTATGCGTTGTTGGAAGCCGGTTGTCATTATCTTATCCAGGAAAAAGAAGAATCTGCGATTCAGTTGATACAGGTAACGATGGAAACTGATCATTGTGTGTATGTAAACCTGTTTGGTGATGAAGAATCGCTCGTTTGGAGAAAAAAGTCGGACTTTATATTTGATATTCTTGAATTGTTAAGCGATGAGGCCGTGAAGGAATGGCAGGCCCTCTATAATAAAGATGCCTATAATTACGAAGAAGATGATGACTGATTCACGTAGGGATTAACATTCTTATTAATATTCTGGTACAATTTTACGTTGTAGTAATCGCTTTACAGCCTATGGATTACACGTTCGATAAATACCGTGGCCTTAAGAAATGGATCATTATCATTTTTTGTCTGCTTGCGATCTTACCGCTGGCGCCGATGATCAACAGGTACATCCCGCCGTTGATGCTTGGTGACTGGAATGTTGATTTACTGGTTTCTGTTTTATCCGCTGCACTGTTCACTTTTGTGATGGCCAGGCTTTTCCATTTTCTCATCATTCCGGTGCTGGTGATCTTCGTGGGGGTCGTATTATATAATTCGATCACCAGCGGACATGGTTTTGCTGCGCTGATCAACGACTACCAGGTGATGGTGGAAACGAACTGGGGCAAAAAGGAAGAGAAGGAACGGAACCTGGTGGTAATGCCTTCTTTTTTTGGAGGGCCGCTGACGAGAACGGTGAAATTATTGCAGGCCAGGGTAAACTACCGCGATTCTACGGTGCGCAATTTTGCCGTACGGCATTCCATCGATTATTTCGACGAATATTATCAGAAGTACGGGCCACTGGTGCGGCCACTGTCGCTGTTTAAATATATCAATACGAATTTTAAGTATGTCTCGGATTCCGAGCGCGACGAATATTTCGCAACGCCTAAAGAAACCATCCTGAATGGCCTGGGAGGCGACTGCGATGATCACTCCATACTAATGGTGTCGGCCATGGAAGCAATAGGCATGCGCTGCAGGATGGTGTTGACGCAGGGACATTTATATCCCGAATTATTTTGCGGCGACAGCAAAAATTTCGAGAAATATAAAGTAGCGATTATGAATTTGTTCAACAAGGAGATGAAGGGAAGTCTTTATTTTCATGAAAAGGATGGCGAATACTGGCTCAACCTGGACTATTCGGCCAGGCATCCGGGTGGTCCTTACGTAAGCGACAAGGCTTTTGCGATTATTTATTAAGCATTCCCAGGGTTAAATGATATCGATCTTTACCTGGTTTACCAGCACCTCTTTCCGGGTATATTTTTTATAAACCAGGTAACCGCAGGAAGCGATAAGAATCCCAATCACGGTGGAAACATAATAAATGGTGTATATATCGGTTTTACGGGCGTTGTAAAAATCTTCGCTGGCAAAATAATCCACCACATATACCACGATATAACAGAGATACTCAAACAGAACGGCGGCGTAGACAAGTACCTTGGCATTCTGCCTGTTGTTCGGTTCTTCCATACGCATGTAACGGATAATCTCCCAGAAAAGAATAATTAAAACGAAAGCTACTCCTGTTCCGAGAGGATATTTCAGCGCTTCGTAGTTAATACCTTTTATCACCACACCCGATATTTCGAGCACTACGCAGCAGATGAATGCAAAAGCTGCGAATTTTTTAATCTGCTGAGAACGGGAGGTATAGTATAAAATGGCGAGGATCATGGGAAGGTCGAACATATTACCAAGGGCTCCTGCCAGCTGCAATGTTTCTCTCTTGATGCCGGGAATAAAATCGATCACGCTGAGGCAGCCGCTGATAGCCCAATAAATCGCAAAGCTCATGAAAAACGGATCTTTCCACAGTTTCCTGATTATAACCAGGATCAGGGGTACAAAGAAAGAAAGCATAGCGGCAAGAGACAGAAATTCGTTATTGAGCTGTTTCACCTGATATGAAATATTTACCTGATAAAACCGATTACAAAGTATATTATTGCCACGGGAAGTTTATTCAGTAATAGTACTTTTAACCAGATTTGCATAAAATACGATCCTCAATGATGGCCTTTCGATTTCTCCTGAATATGGCTCTTATTCTGTATGTATCACAGAATGGTTTTGCACAAAGAATTGAGATTCTGAATTCAGGTACTGGTGTGTCTTTTCGCGGTCTCAGCGTGGTAAACAACCATACCCTCTGGGTGAGTGGTTCCAAAGGTACGGTTGGGATTTCTACGAACAGCGGAAAATCCTGGCATTTTTTAGTGGTAGAGGGATACGAAACCCGCGACTTTCGCGATATCGAGGCCTTCGACGGCCAAACGGCTGTTATAATGGCAGTTGGTGAGCCTGCCGTGATCCTTCGCACGTCCAATGCGGGGAAAACCTGGAAGAAAGTATATGAAAACAATGTACAGGGAATGTTTCTCGATGCGATGGAATTCTGGAACGACCAGAACGGCATGGTGGTTGGCGACCCGATCAATAACAGGTTTTTTGTTGCCCGGACTTCCGATGGCGGCAGAAGCTGGAAAGAAGTACCCAATGACAGGCGGCCAATGGCAGACAGCGGAGAAGCCTGCTTTGCGGCCAGCGGCACAAACCTGCGTCTTTGGGAAGGAACGGAGAGTTGCTTTGTTTCCGGCGGATTGAAGTCGAGACTATTCGGAAGGGGCGCACCCATCAACCTGCCTGTGGCGCAGGGAAAAGAAACGCAGGGTGCGAATTCGGTTGCAGTCTGGCTTAAAGGCAATAGCACTCCTCATATTATTGTAGTGGGAGGAGATTTTAATGCCGACAGTTCACGCATGGGCAATTGCGTTTTATCGCGCGATGGTGGCAAGAGCTGGATACGTCCCTCGAATCCGCCGTATGGCTACCGCAGCTGCGTTGAATTTATATCCTCCACCAAACTGGTTAGTTGCGGCCTGAATGGAGTAGATCTTTCTTATGACGAAGGATTGAACTGGAATAATATTTCAGCCACCGGCTTTCACGTGTGCCGCAAAGCAAAAAACGGGGATGCCATTTATCTCGCCGGACTAAACGGGTATATCGGCAGAATCAATTTAAACTTCTGAAATCGACGGGTACCAGTTTACTCACTCCCGGTTCCTGCATCGTTACGCCATAGATCACATCCACAGCGTTCATCGTCATTTTATTGTGGGTGACAATGATGAACTGGCTCTCTTCGCTGAACCGCCTGATCATGTGCGTGAACTTACCCACGTTTGCATCATCGAGCGGGGCGTCCACTTCATCCAGAATACAGAATGGAGCAGGTTTAATGAGATAAATGGAAAACAGTAATGCCGTGGCGGTAAGGGTTTTTTCCCCGCCGCTCAGCTGAGTGATCGAAGACGGACGTTTTCCCTTGGGTTTTGCTACGATATCGATGCCGGTTTCCGCGAGGTTATCGGGATTTTCGAGTATCAGATCAGCAGTGTCGTCTTCGGTAAATAATGCTTTAAATACTTTTTGAAAATTCTCGCGCACCCGGTTAAAGGTGTCGAGGAACTGCTGGTTGGCGGTGGCTTCCACTTCTTCGATCGTTTGCAGCAGGCTTTGTTTGGCTGTTACAAGGTCATCTTTTTGCTCCTGGATAAATTCGTACCGCTTTTTCATTTCCTGGAATGCTTCGATTGCGGTAGGGTTTACTTCGCCGAGATTTTCCAGGCGTTTCTTCATGCGGTCCGATTTTTCCTGCAGCTCTTCTGCCGGTGTGTCGGTTGACCGGGGCTGGTCGATGATATCGTCGAGATTGATCCTGAATTCGACATTTAATCTTTCCTTCATTCCTGCAAGCTGCAGTTTCAATTCGTTGAGCCTGTCTTTTATTTCACCGAGCAGATGTTCGATCTGTTCCTTGCTTCTTACTTTATGACGCAGTGCGCTTTCTTTTTCATTCAATGCGTTGCGCAGGTTATAATAAGCCTGGTCAGCTTCGTTCAGTTTCTTTTCTTCTTCTTCTTTTCTTCTCATCAATGCCACGAGGCCATCGTCTGCCGAAGCCAGTAAAGCTTCGCTTTCAGCAATGTTTTCTGCAGTTTGCTTCAATTGTGAAGCATTATTTTCGGCCTGGTGCCTGAGGTCGTTTAGTTGTTTTGTTTTAAACTCCTGTTCCTGGACGAGGCCATTGATACGGCTCTGCTGGCGCGTTACCTGCAGGTTGAACTCATTATATTGTGCTGATGCCGTATTATATTCCTGTTCTGTTTCCCGGTAGGCTGTTTCTGCATTCTGCAGTTTATCTTTTAATTCGTTCAGTAATCCGAGCAAATGCTGCAGATCGTTTCGGGTGCCTTCGATAGATTTTTTTGTGCCGTCCAGGTTTTGCTGCATTTCTTCCATCCGGTTGAGGGAAGAATGCTGAAGGCCATGAATATTTTCGATCTTGTTGTGCAGCGCGAATACCTGGTTGGTCAGGGCGTTGATATCTTCCTGTGCTTTTTTGATCGCATGTTCTTTTAATTGCTCGTTAAAGCCGATCACTTCGTTGTGCTTGCTTTGTATTGCTGCTTTCAGATTGTTGACAACCGCATCCTGGTGGATAATGTCTTCACGTAATTTTTCGAGATTTTTTGCGCGGCCGATTTTTTTTCCTTCGAAAATACCCACGCTTCCGCCGGTGAGCGAGTATTTTCCTTTTACATATTTTCCGTGTTTTTCGAGGAC
>JBGAJL010000025.1:0-41825 GCA_044224935.1 Flavitalea sp. | reverse complement strand
GCCGGGTTCGATGGAGAAGCTCACATCGTCGACGGCTTTTTGCGTGACGTAATATTTTTTAACGTGCTGCAGTTCAAGCATGATATTTCTGTTTAATCGTCGTCGCCACTCTTTCTCCGTCCATCGCAGCGCTCATGATTCCCCCCGCATAGCCGGCGCCTTCGCCGCAGGGATACAGTCCTTTTATCTGCGGGTGTTCGAGCGTGTGGCTATCGCGGGGTATGCGAACGGGCGATGAAGTTCGGGATTCTGTAGCCACTACAATGGCTTCATTCGTAAAATATCCTTTCATTTTTTTACCGAATTCTTTAAAAGCCTGCTGCAGGGAGTGGTAAACAAATGCCGGCAGCACCTCATGCAACGAGGCACTCTTCACGCCGGGCAGGTAAGAGCAATCCGGGAGAGAGGCCGATAATTTTTTTTGGGTAAAATCCACCAGCCGCTGGGCGGGGGCTACAAATTTTCCCCCTCCCGCTTCGTAACATCGTTGTTCCACTGCCTGCTGAAACTGTATGCCGGCCAGTGGGCCATGCTCATGATATAGTGGCTGTATATTATTTTCTTCCACGGCCACCACGATGCCTGAGTTGGCGTAAGGATTATTTCTTTTGGAAGGCGACCAGCCATTGACCACTATTTCGCCGGGAGCGGTGGCGGCCGGAGCGATAATTCCACCGGGGCACATACAAAATGAAAATACACCTTTGCCTTCTACCTGCTGCACAAGGCTATACGATGCGGGCGGCAGAAAATCACTGCGAACGGGATCGTGATACTGTATCGAATCGATGAGCGATTGCGGGTGCTCAATGCGTACGCCGAGCGCAAAGGGCTTTGCTTCAACAAGCATATTTTTTTTATGCAGCAGCCTGAAGATATCGCGTGCCGAATGGCCGGTGGCCAGAATCAGCGCATCTGCCTCGAAGACAGTATCATCGGAGGTGCGTACGCCGGTCAGCACATTATTTTTTATGATGAAATCGGTGATCTTTTTATCAAAGAAAAAATCTCCGCCGCTGCTGCCGATCTGAGCCCGCATAGACGTGATGATCTGTGGAAGCTTATTGGTGCCGATATGCGGGTGCGCATCGTACAAAATATTTTCGTCTGCCCCGAATTGCACCAGCAGGTTGAGGATACGGTTTACGTCGCCACGTTTTTTACTTCTTGTATACAATTTGCCGTCGCTATATGTGCCGGCGCCCCCTTCGCCGAAACAGTAATTGCTTTCGGGGTTAATGACGCCGTCTTTGTTAAGGGTGGCCAGGTCTCGCCTTCTCGAGCGCACGTCCCGGCCGCGTTCGAGCACGATGGGTTTTATGCCGAGCTCGATCAGCTTCAGAGCCGCAAAAAGACCGGCAGGGCCTGCACCTGCGATCAGCACTTTTTTGCCGGCTCTGGAAACATCGGGAAAATTGATTTTGCCGACGGGCCTGCTTTCAAATGGCTCATTTACAAAAACTTTCAGAGAAAGCAGCACATGCGGATGTTTTCCTCTTGCGTCGATGGAGCGTTTCAGGATATGGAAACCTGTTATAACGTCATTTCCGACTGACAAATGATTAGATATATATTCCCTGATGATGGATACCGAAGACGCATCGGCCGGTGGTAGTTTGATAGCAAATTCCTGTTGCAATGGGAAGATATTTTTTGAAAAATCCGGAAAATAATTTATCGAAGTTCGATGAATATTGTTGCAAATCAACTCTATAAATTATTTGTTTCAACAAACAAAATTTATATGCGAAAAGCGGAAATCTTTTTTCTCACAAACATGGAATAAAAAATTTTTTATTCAAGGAAAAGTTTTGATATTCGTTCCCCTGCGTTACTTTTTTGAGTTCAAAAAATAACCTTGCCTGAGGAGCGTGAAGTGAAGAAAAATCTAGTCTCAACATAAATTCTTTTTTTAGTAAAAATGGCTAAGTCTTTCGATAAAGTATGGAGTAATTGTTTAGACATTATTAAAGACATAGTTGAGTGGCAACATTTTACAACCTGGTTTGAGCCCATCAGGCCGGTTGAGCTGAAAGAGAATATTTTAGTGATCCAGGTGCCGAGCCAGTTTTTTTATGAATATCTTGAGGAGCATTATGTAAATTTACTGGCGAAGACGTTGAGGCGTGTGTTAGGCAAGGATGCAAGGCTGGAATACAGGATAATGGTGGATAGCGGTAATCACAGCAATAAGCCGCTGACCATGGATGTTCCAACCCACGGATATAAAACATTTTCAAACAATGAAATGGATTTTCCGTTGATTATACATAATCCAGTGAAGAATCCATTCGTGATACCGGGTCTGAAAAAAATGCAGATTGACCCGCAGCTGAATCATATTTACACTTTTGACAATTTTATTGAAGGCGATTGCAACCGTGTCGCCCGCCGCGCAGGAAAGACCGTAGCGGAAAAGCCGGGAGCGAGTTCTTTCAATCCCCTTGTATTATATGGTGGTGTGGGATTAGGCAAGACCCACCTGGGCCAGGCGATCGGGAATGAAACAAAGCGGCTCCATGCCAACAAAGTGGTATTATATGTGAGCTCCGAAAAATTCATCAACCAGTTCCAGGATCATAGCCGCAATAACGCGATCAATGACTTCATACATTTTTACCAGATGGTGGATGTGCTGATCATCGACGATGTGCAGTTCTTCAACCGTGCCGAAAAATCACAGGATGCTTTTTTTGCAATCTTCAATCACCTGCACCAGAGTGGCAAGCAACTGATCATGACCTCCGATAAAAGTCCGAAAGACCTGGAAGGGTTACAGGAAAGATTGCTGAGCCGGTTCCGATGGGGGCTTAGCGCTGATCTCCAGATTCCCGATTACGACACGCGCATAGAGATACTGGAAAGGAAGATGAAAAATGACGGGCTCGACATGCCAAAGGAAGTGGTGAAATACCTTGCCTATAATATTAATAGCAATGTACGTGAACTGGAAGGCGCGCTGATCTCATTACTCGCACAATCTTCGTTGAACAAGCGCGAGATTGACCTCGACCTGGCAAAAAGAGTGCTGAGGAATTTTGTGAAAACAAGCAGCAAGGAAATTACGATCGATACGATACAGAAGATGGTATGCGAATTTTTCGATGTGCCGTACGACAAATTATTGCAGAAGACGCGCAAGCGCGAGATTGTGCAGGCCAGGCAAATCACGATGTACCTGGCGAAGGCCTTTACCAAGAATTCCCTCAAAACGATCGGTGAGCATTTCGGTGGCCGCGATCATACTACGGTTATACATTCCTGCCAGACGGTGAAAGACCTGATGGACACGGATAGCACGTTCAGGGAGAGCGTGGTGGAACTGCAGCAGAAAGTGCAGCTGGCCGCAATGTGAGGCATTTTCCTGCATCCTTCTGCGGTTTGCGAAATTCTCTATTGATCCTTTCCGTGTTTATATATTTTTGGCGTTTCGCCGGTTGCTTTTTTAAATGCGGTGGAAAAATACGAGGGTGTGGAAAAACCGCATTGATAAGCCACTTCCGACAGTGAAAGGTTCTCATACCTGATCAGGTATTTTGCTTTCTGAATACGCTTGTTTAATATATACTCATTAATATTTACATCGAGTACAGACTTCAGTTTTCTGTATAATTGAATTCTGGAAATATTCAGCTGCGTGCAGATATGCTGTATGGAAAAATCCTCATTGCCGATATTCTGATCCACGACAGCATTGAAGCGGGCGAGAAAAGCTTTATCAGCCCTTTTATTTATGGAATTGGACGTATCATTTGATAATGAAACCGATAAATGTTTTTTGAGAACATTTTGGCTTTCGAGAAGGTTCTGAATGGTCTGTTTCAGAATTTCAATATTGAACGGCTTGGTCAGGTAAGCGTCTGCTTTTGTTTTAAGCCCCTCGGCCCTGTTTTCATCGGTGGTTTTGGCGGTGAGCAGGATAATAGGGATATGAGCGGTGCGTGCGTCATACTTTAAGATCTTTGTAAGATGGATGCCGTCGGTGTTAGGCATCATAATATCGGATATAATAATGTCTGGCATTTCTTCAAACGCGATTTTTATGCCTTCCCTGCCATCAGCTGCGACTATTACGTTGTAATCTGCCGTCAGTCTGCTTTGCAGAAACTCTCTTAAATCGATGCTGTCTTCCACGATCAGAATAGTAAATGATGCCTGGCGGGCCGTTTCATTTCCGTTAAATGGAGAAAGCGGCTTGCTGTCGTTAAGAACATAACTTTCGATCCAGGAGGGCACCTGGCTAACATAATCCTCTGCCGCCGGTGCCGCCAGTTCTGTTCCGGCGAAATGAGCATTGCCCAACAGTAATTGGATATAGAAAACGGCCCCTTTGTTTTTTTCACTGACTGCTCTTATCGAGCCCCTATGCATCTCCACAAATTCCTTTGAGAGCGCCAGACCCATTCCGCTGCCGTTTTCGTTTTGTGTTGTGCCATGATAAAAAAATTCAAACAAATGCGACTGCTCGTCTTCATTCATCCCGCGGCCGGAATCTTCAATCTTTACCGTTACAGTTTCTTTCTTATTATCCTTCTCAAGTGTTACATAAATATGGCCGCCTGTGCCCGTGAATTTGAACGCATTTGACAAAAGATTAAAAAAGACCTTTTCCATTTTTTCGGGATCGATCCATATTTCGATGACGGGTTCATTGGTGATCAGCCGGCAATCAATTTGTTTTTGCCTGGCCAATCCTTCAAAAGATTTTATTATATCCTGCGTGAAACTCGCAATATCGGTATGCTGTACACTCAGCTTCATTTTGTTTTGCTCGATTTTTCTGAAATCCATCAGCTGGTTTACGAGAAGCAAAAGCCTTGCGGCATTCTTTTTAATAAGAGAAAACTGATAACGGACATGCTGGGGCGTCTTTGGGTTGTTGAGCGATTCATCAGCAGGGGCCATGATGAGCGTCAGCGGTGTTTTAAGCTCATGTGATATATTGGTAAAAAAATTTACTTTTTGCTCGCTTACCTCCTGAACTTTCTTTGCCATACTGTTGATCTGCTCGCTTTTGGAAAGTATTTCCAGGTTCTGCAATTGTAATTGCTTATTGGCCCTGGTATTCTTTTTACGCAGATATACCAGCAGGCCCGACAAGGTTAAAAGCAATGATAAGGTGACCAGCAGAATAATAATGAGATTGCGCTGGGTGTGAAACGCTTTAGTTTGTTGTTTTAGAAGTGTTTCCTGTCTTACAATGTCTTTCTGCTGGGCGAAAATCTGGTTGAACTGCTGCTGCATCATTCCGGCATTCGTACTGTCAACGATAATTGTTCTTAAGAAATTTCGTTTAGAAACTTCCTGTTTGGCAAGTATCCGCGCAGCGGTTCTAATAGCTTCGCCGCCACCGGTAGGATAGAGAACGGAGGCCAGGAGAATGCCGTCTTCGATATAATTCAGGCCTGTGCCGGCCTGGGCATCGACACCTATTACTTTAATACCGGGAAATCCAAGCTGTCTGCAAATTTTAGCTGCCGTTGCCGCCATTACATCATTATGCGCAAAAATCATCTGCACGTGGGGCAACTCTTCTTTTAACAGGGGCAATTGGCTTTCCACGCTTTTTTCCAGCCAGTCTCCATTAATTATGCTGCGTATAGTGATCCCCGGGTATTTTGCCAGTTCGTTCCCAAATCCCTTCTCCCGCTGTTTTGCCGGTGTGGAAGACGGAAGCCCTGTGATTTCAATAATGACGCCGTGTTCTTTAAGATAATTTGCGGCATAGCTTGCCGCGAGCCTTCCCACATTAAGGTTATCGGCTCCTATGAAACTGTTATATGAACTGGAGTTAATGTTCCTGTCTACGGTGATTACCGGGGTACCACTGCGGTATATTTTGTCGATAATGGGCGTCAGGGGCTGCGCCTCATTGGGAGATACGATCAGTAAATCAATTTTTTTAGCCAATAATTCATTTATCTGTTCGATTTGTTTTGCCGAACTGTAGCCCGCCTCCTTATAAATTATTTTCAATTGGGGATTAAAAACCAGTTCCCTGTCGATCTCCTCTTTCATCGACTTGCGCCAGGCGTCTCCTTCTCCCAGTTGAGAAATTCCTATAACATACGTCTTTGTCTCTTTTGATTTGCAGGAAGTGAATAGTAATGGCAAACAAAAAGTGCAGACTAAAAACCACCACTTTATTAAAAATCGTGTCATTGGCTTTTACAATCCTTCTAAAAATACATGATTATCTCCTGGATGTTGATACTTTTTTTAAAGTTCTGGTACTTTTTTTAAAAAGAAACAATCCTGGTTTTGCTTTTTTATTTATTGCAAATTGTTGTAAACCATATAATTAAAAGAATACCGGAGAAACCCGGGGAATTGTAAAGTATTTGTTACAGAATCGAAAAGAATACGAGTCGGAGGCCAGGTATTTTCACGACCTGAATTTTAATTAACGAGCTGGCATATGAAAAGTAAACTCTTGTTTTGGAGCATTGTAATTGCCTTAGGCGGGCTGTTGTTTGGTATGGACGTGGCCGTAATTTCCGGTGCCGAACAACAGATTCAGCATATATGGAGTTTAAGCGATGTACTTCACGGCCAGGCCCTGGCATCTGCCTTATATGGCACTATTATAGGCGCCCTGTTTGGGGGTATTCCTGCTGAGAGGTACGGGCGTAAGAAAGTGCTGTTTTGGATCGGAATCATATTTTTTATATCCGCCATAGGCTCGGCCATTGCAGGTGATGTGGTTACCTTCATGGTATTCCGTTTCCTCGGAGGGTTGGGCGTGGGCGCTTCTTCGGTCGTAGCCCCGATGTTTATTTCGGAAATTGCGCCCGCTAAAAACAGGGGCAGGCTGGTGGCCACTTTTCAGTTTAATATTGTGTTTGGTATTTTATTGGCCTATTTCTCCAATTATCTCATGAGCGGAATCGGAGAAAGTGCCTGGCGGTGGATGCTGGGCATTCTGGCCGTTCCAGCGGCCCTGTTTGTAATACTGCTGTATTTTGTCCCGGAAAGCCCCCGCTGGCTGATGGTGCACAGGAATGACTACACCGGTGCCCGGAAAATTTTGGAGGTTTCGGATCCGTCGGGTGCAGATGAAGCCATAGCGGCCATTCAGAGAGAGGTAAGGGCAGACAATGAGAAAGCCAGCCTTTCTGTTTTCTTTTCCAAAAGATTCCGCAGACCGATTATCATGGCAATACTCATCGCGATGTTTAACCAGTTGTCGGGTATTAATGCCATCATTTATTTCGCTCCGAGAGTTTTCGAACTGGCGGGCTTTGCTAAAAGTGCTGCGTTCCTGCAAAGCGCCGGGGTCGGGTTTATCAATTTATTGTTCACTATGGTCGGCCTCCGTCTCATCGACCGGCTTGGACGAAGAAGGCTGATGCTTATCGGTTCTTTGGGATATATTTTGTCACTGGGTGCAATATCCGCGTCATTCTACTTTCATTATCTCAGTGGTACGGTGGTTCCCCTTCTTGTTTTCGTATTCATCGCGTCCCATGCGATCGGGCAGGGTGCTGTGATCTGGGTATTTATATCTGAAATTTTTCCAAACCAGGTGCGCTCATACGGTCAGTCGTTGGGTAGTTCCGTTCACTGGATTATGGCAGCGGTAATAACCGGTGTATTTCCCTTTTTTGCGAATAGCGCTGCCATCGGACCGGCAAAAATATTCCTGTTTTTTATGTTTATGATGGTGTTACAGTTATTGTGGGTGCTTTTTAAAATGCCGGAAACAAAAGGAGTGTCGCTGGAAGAAATGGAAGTGAAATTATCAAATAACGATTGCAATGATTAATAACACAAATGAAATTATCTGTTTTGGAGAAGTCCTCTGGGACGTGCTTCCCCATCATGAATTGCCGGGTGGGGCTCCGATGAATGTTACCTACCATCTTACTAAACTCGGGCACAGGGCGACACTCATATCCAGAACGGGAAACGATGAAAGGGGGCAGGCGCTGCGTAAAATTTTCGAAAGCAAAAATATTGATACGGGATATATACAAGCAGATGAGCGCCATAAAACCAGCGTAGTATTGGCAACTCCCAATAGCGCCGGCGACATGAAATATGATATTGTTGAAAATGTAGCCTGGGATTACATAGAGCGGCTGCCTGTGCATCAGCATCTCATTTCTAATGCCCGGTATTTTGTTTTTGGCAGTCTGGCCACCCGCAGCAGCGTATCGAGAAACACACTGTTTGAACTTATGGAGATTCCGTGCAGGAAGGTTCTCGACATTAATCTGAGAGCGCCATTTATTAATAAAGAGCTGCTGGAATACCAGTTGAAAAAGACGCAGGTGCTTAAGATGAACGAAGAAGAGTTGAACCTGGTGGCTGGATGGTATTCAAACGCCAGACCTATCGAACAGCAGATGCGGATGTTGCAGGACAGGTTTGGTATTGAAACATTAATTGTAACACGTGGTGCAAAGGGCGCCGTTATTAATTATGACAATAAATACTATTCACATGATGGCTACAAGGTACCTGTGGCCGATACAATCGGCAGCGGGGACAGCTTTCTTGCAGCATTTCTTTCAAAATTCATGGAAAATCCCGATGTGGAAACGGCACTTGCTTTTGCCTGTATGGTAGGCGCATTTGTAGCCACAAAAGAAGGCGGCTGCCCTGATTATTCTATAGCAGATATTTTCACTCAACATGGAGATCTAATTAAAAGCGATGTCAACGACCTCGGCTAAATGCTTAACTATTTTAAAATTATGAAACAGTTATTAACGATCATTGCCTGCTTTATAAGCCTATATGTTTCCGCACAACGGCCTGTCAGCGGAATTGTTATATCGAAAGAAATGCAAACTCCCCTGCAGGGCGTAAGTATTACGTCTGGTAAAAAAACCACGACTTCAGATACTGCAGGACATTTTATTATCCAGGCAAAAAGTGGTGACATACTTTCTTTCTCTTATGTGGGAAGAAATCCGGTACAGCTTGCCGTTCCGGAGCAGGGCGAAATGACGGTTGAACTTGAATTGAATGCCAATGACATGAACACTATCGTCGTTACGGGATACACCCGGGAAAGGAAAAAAGACCTTATCGGAGCTGTATCTGTCGTAAACGTTGCAGACATGAACAAACAGTCTACCGCAAATCCTATTAACGGATTACAGGGGCAGGTGCCTGGTGTATCGATTACCAGTGACGGAAGCCCCAGCGGCAGCGGGGCAAATATTCTCATTCGTGGTATTGGCACATTAAATAGTACGCAGCCCCTGTATGTAATAGACGGAGTACCTACTACTGCCGGCATGCACGAACTAAATTCAAACGATATTGAAAGCATGCAGGTGCTGAAAGATGCATCAGCGGCGAGTATCTACGGATCGCGAGCGGCAAATGGAGTAATTATTATCACTACAAAAAAGGGCAGATCCGGAAAGATGGCCGTTGACTTCAAGGGATACACATCAGGCTCATATTATGCCAGCAAGATCCCCATGCTCAACACAGGTGGTTATGGACAGGCTTTATGGCAGGCCGCCGTGAACAGTGGAGTAGATCCTAATACTAATAGCGTAAGCTACAAATTCGACTGGAATCAGGACGCCAACGGCACTCCCGTGCTGAACAAGATAATTGTTCCGGAATATCTTGATGCGGATAAAACAGAACGGGCGTCTAACACTAACTGGTTTGATGAAATTACGCGTGTAGGCCTGATCCAGAATTATGATCTTACCCTGTCCAACGGGAATGAAAAAGGCAGTTACCTGCTTGCAGGCGGCTATTTTAATAATAATGGCATTATCGAAACCACCCGGTTTAAACGCTATTCACTGCGTGCAAATACAGAATACAAATTATTCGACAAGCGTGTTACCATTGGCGAAAATTTCACGATAAATAAAACCCGGGAAGGGTTGCTGGCCGATCCTAATATTCTAAACACTGCTTTACAGGCGCTGCCAATTATTCCCGTACATACTGTTGATGGAGGCTGGGGAGGCCCGATAGGAGGAATGAACGACCGCCAGAATCCGGTGAGGATGCTTGAAGACAATAAGAATAATCACTACGATTACATCCGGGTTTTTGGTAATGCATATGTAGATGTAAAGATCTTTAAGGGGCTTAATTTCCATAGCAGCTATGGTATCGACTATGGCAATTATAATTCTGCCAGCTTTACCAAAAAATATAAATCCGGCTATCTGAATAATACCGATAACTGGCTGACAGTTTCACAAAGCAGTTCTTCCAAGGAAACTTTTACGAACACACTCAACTATGCAAATACGTTTGATGAGCACAGGATCGACGTGTTGATAGGCACTGAATATTATCATCAGTTTGATAAAAATTTCTGGACTACCAGGCACGGTTTTGCTTCAGAAGATCCTGATTATACCTATATAGATGCTGGTACCGGAGCCGTTACCAGCGGCGGCAATGCAGGAGAATATGCTTTGTTTTCTTTGTTCGGGAAGGTCAACTATGCTTACAACGATCGTTATCTCGCCTCTTTTACATTACGGCGCGATGGATCGTCCCGGTTTGGCCCGAATAAAAAATATGGAACCTTTCCTGCATTTTCTGCGGGCTGGAGAGTGAGCGAGGAATCCTTCTTTAGCGATGCCGTATCTAAAGACCTGATCAGCGATCTTAAATTCCGGTATGGATGGGGGCAAACAGGTAACCAGGAAATTGATAACAATGCACAGTACAATCTTTATCTGACCAGCTATTCAGGCGTTAATGTCGACCCCACCTGGAATACATCCTTAGGTACCGCTTACGATATTTATGGAAAAGGCAGCGGCACGCTCCCATCGGGTTACATACAAACTCAAACCGGCAATAATAATATCCAGTGGGAAACCAGCACAATGTCGAACTGGGGGATGGACTTCGGATTGTTTAATAACAAACTCAGCGGCAGTGTCGATTATTTTATAAAAACGACAAAAGATATCTTGATCAGACCTCCTTATATCGCTGTGCGCGGCGAAGGCGGCGGCCAGTGGGTGAATGGTGCGTCGGTGCAAAACAGGGGTATAGAATTAATGATTGCCTATAGTGGAAAAGCAGGCAGAGACCTGACCTTTAATCTAACCGGAAATTTATCGGATTATAGAAATAAAGTGACCTATCTGCCTCAATCCGTATTATACAGCTATGGAGGCAACGGATCGGATCAGAATATTTTGAACAGGCCCTTAAACAGTTACTATTTATATGTTGCGGATGGACTGTTCCGTACACAGCGCGAAGTAGATGAAAGTGCTGCCCAGACAGGAAAAGGGCTCGGGCGCATACGTTATAAGGATCTTAATAATGATGGTGTTATCGACATCAAAGATCAGGAATGGGTAGGATCTCCGCAACCCAATTTTGCTGCCGGTCTTAATGTATCGGCGCAGTATAAAAATCTCGATATTTCTGTATTTATTCAGGGAGTATACGGAAATACAATCGTGAATGCGCAGAAATATAGTACGGATTTCTGGAGTGTGTCTGAAACCGGCTCAAATAAGGGCGCGCGGCTGTTGAATGCCTGGTCGCCTTCCAATCCCGGTTCAACAATACCTGCATTATCTTTTATCGATGCGAATAATGAAAGCCGCTTTTCTACTTATTTCCTGGAAAAAGGCAGCTATACCAAAATAAGAAACCTCCAGATCGGCTATAGCCTGCCGAGGCAACTGCTGCAAAAAATAAAACTTACCAGGGTAAGGGTTTATATAGGTGGAGACAATCTCTGGATCATCAGTAAGAGTAATACTTTCACAGGCATCGATCCTGAAACTCCCGGGTATGCATATCCGAACCCAAGAGTTTTTACCGGCGGTATTAATATTTCACTTTAATTAATTACAAAAATATACGATTATGAGCTTGAATATATCCCGATATAAAACGATCAGGCATATCAGATACCTCCGCGCATTGGCTCTGCCGTCTGTTTTATTACTGCTGTTATTTGCTGAAGGATGCAGAAAGCAATTAGATGTAAACCCTAAAGGAGTAGTTGGACAGCAGCAGATCAATACTCCCGATGGCGCCGAAAAGCTTGCGATATCCGCATATGCCCAACTGGGCAACGATCACTACGATCAGGCCTTCAGTTTGTGGACTTATGGTGACGTGAGGGCCGATGATGCTTATAAGGGAGGAAGGGATGCTGCGGATATTCAGAATTTCCATTTCATTGAAACATGGTATAATACACTGGTGAATTTTGGGGAAGTAGACGCACTTTGGTATAATATGTATATCGGTGTGTCACGCGCCAACGCAGCTTTAAATGCGATAGAATCGCTGGATGAGAGCGTTTATCCTTTAAAGAATCAGCGTATTGCCGAAATGCGCTTTCTGAGAGGACACTGGTATTTTCAATTGAAGATATTGTTTAAATATGTTCCTTATATAGACGAAAACGTATCGCGGGATCTATACGATACGGTGGGCAACAGAACCTATACCAATGATCAGCTTTGGGAAAAAATAGCTGAAGATTTTGAATATGCGGCCCAGAACCTGCCCGATCCGAAAACGGATATCGGCAGACCCGATAAAGCCGCCGCCTACGCTTATCTTGCTAAAACAAGACTGTATCAGGCTTATACCCAGGACGAACAAAATAATGTTACAGGGATCAATAACGCTGATCTACAGGCGGTAGTGGACGCTACCGACAAAGTACTGAGCAGCACCCAATACGGTCTGGAAACTGATTTCGCCAATAATTTTCTTCCGGTAACTGCGGATCGGGAATCAATATGGGCAGTTCAGTTCTCCGTTGGTGATGGCACCATGTTCGGCCGTCTGAATTTTGGAGATGTGCTAAGCGTACCGCAAGGCGTTGGGTGCTGTGATTTTAAAAAGCCCAGCCAGAATCTGGTAAATGCTTTTAAAACCGATGCAAACGGGCTGCCGCTTTTTGATACCTATAACAATAATAATGTTAATCCGGAAACGGATAATATCGATCCCCGGTTAGATCATACGGTCGCTATACCGGGCCGTTCGTGGAAATATGATCCTCTCGTGGTTTACGAAGAAAACTGGAACCGCTCACCAGGTATTTATGGCAATTACGCTTCACTGAAAGAGAATGTAAAGAAAGATGTCTATACACAGGTCGGTCCATTTTATGCCAATGCAAAGCACAGGGTCATTTTGAGGTATGCTGATGTTTTGTTATTCAGAGCTGAAGCTTTAATTGAACTGGGAAGACAGGATGAAGCACTGCCGATAATTAATGAGCTCAGAGCCAGAGCTGCCGTTAGCACTTCCTTACTTGTGGATGCAGGAGGAAGCCCGGAAGGCAAATACCTTGTTAAGACATACGATCCGGGTGTAAACATTACCTGGAGCCAGGAAAATGCCAGGAAAGCATTGCGGTTTGAACGGCGGTTGGAAATGGCGGAAGAGGGAAGTCGGTTCTTTGATCTCGTACGTTGGGGAATTGCCGATCAGGTTCTAAATGCTTTTGCAACTGTAGAAAAAACAAGATGGTCGTTTTTAAACGATGCTCATTTTACAAAAAACAAACATGAGTATCTCCCCATTCCGCAAAACCAGATACAGTTTAGCAAAAACCTGTACAAACAAAATAATGGATACTGATAACCAGCAATATTCCCGGCTGATAAAATAATTAAATATGAAAAAGATTTTATTATTCATTCTTACTTCATGGCTGATTAGCCTGATCGCCTGTCAAAAGAAGGAATATCGCGGTCCTGAGAGAAAACACGACCTGAACGCAGATATGAGAAATTAAAGTTTTCAATAGATAAAACTGCAGGTATTATTAACGATACCACCGGAGTAATAACTCTCCAGTTCCCTTTCGGACAAAACAGAAGCGCAGTTGTACCATCTGTTGTTGTTGCCGGCGGGAGCTGCGGTTACTCAATGGAAGGGTTCAACGGTGGATCTGACCAAGCCTGTGATCTATCAGGTTACCAATGGCAATATTTCGAGCAAATACACAGTAACTTCTACCGAGGAAAAAGTGATCCAGGCATTTATTGTAAAGGGATAAATGCGAAGTTGATAATATTGCGCGTACCATTAAGGCAGTAGTACCCTCCGGTACCAGTCTTACAATGCTTGTTCCCGAAATTACGCTTTTGGCAGGGCATCGTCGCTTCCTGCAAATGGACAGACCGTTGATTTCACTAACCCGGTTGTTTATAAAATAACCAGCGGTGGCGTTTCAATTGATTACACTGTTACCATTACAACACCGGAAAAAGTGGCGTTTCTAAGTACTGCTGCCACTGCAAATGATATTACTGATCCGGATGAGAAGGCAGCCTGGAATTGGCTCATTAATGACAACCCGGAAGCTCAATTTGTTTCCTTTAGCAGTGTTAAAAGCCACAACGCGGATCTGGGAGCTTATACGGTTATCTGGTGGCATGAAGACAATTCACAGGATCTCCCGGCGATTGCTTTGGATGCCACTGTACTTACAGAATTGAAAGCCTATTATGCTAATGGAGGATCCTTCCTGCTTACTTCATTTGGAGCTAGATATGTAGAGGCTCTCGGTGTGGTACCTGCCGGCAAGGGGCCTAATAATTCATTTGGCGATCCGCGGGGAAATCAATGGGTTGAGCCTACATGGTCCTGGGGAATATCTTTTAAAGGCCATGAAAGCCATCCGGCGTTTGCCGGGCTCACATTAACCGCAGATAAGCCTTATGCAACAGCGTATATGCTCTCTAACGGTACTTACAGGCTTAATCATACCGCTCAGTGGTATATCCCCGACTGGGGTGGCTATGGTTCCCCGGCGAACTGGCGTTCCCAAACAGGGGGAATTGATCTTGGAAGCACTGAATGGGATGGGGATCATAACACGGTGGTTACGATGGCCGAATTCCCCCGAACTGCTGAACATGGCAAAACAATAGTGATTAGTCCGGGTTGTTATGATTGGTATTCAGAAGCGGATCCGTCTAACCCGTCAAATCAGCCTGCAAACAGTTATTTGTCAAATATTCAGAAAATGACAACAAATGTTTTGAAATATCTCAGCAAATAACCGTCTGTTAATTCAAAAATAATAATAATGCTCTCCTTTAAATATAAATTGCCGGTACTCGTAATTAGTATAATATGCGCTACCCAGGCTTGCAAAAAAGGCAGTGTCGATTTTAATCGCGACGATCTTGTAAATCCGGTCTCATTTTTTCCCGCTCCGCCATCTAAATGGATCACAGCACAGGGTCAATCCTATTTTTCTTCCGGCTGGGTTGGAGATGTGATGCCTTATTTTGAGAATGATTCGTTTCATGTATTTTACCTTCATGATGGAGATGCAAATGGAGGCTATCATCCTGTTCATGCTTTTACCACAAAGGATCTGGTGCATTATAATTACGAGGGGAGAATGATTCCTTTCGGAGGCGACGATGATCAGGACAGAGCTATAGGAACCGGTTCTATCGTAAAATCTGGAAATACCTATTATTTCTTTTATACAGGTCATAATGATCTTCATTGGAACACCGGTGAGCCTGTGGAGGGCGTTATGTATGCAACCAGTACGGATCTTGTCAACTGGACTAAGAAAACGGGCTTTGTGTTGTATTCCAGTGTTGGTGATGGATATGGTGCGAACGACTTTAGGGATCCGTATGTGTTTTTTAATAAAGATGCCGGTGAATATTGGATGCTGGTATCCGCAATTCATAATGGAACTCCTGTGATCTCATTATATACGTCTGCCGACCTGTCTTCCGATAACTGGACACTCCGTAACCCTTTATATACGGCTGATGAGCCTGCCTATGGCGTTATGGAATGCGCCGATTTATTTAAAATGGGTAACTACTGGTATTTGATATTTTCTGAAAACGGGGTGAATAAAACCACTCATTATCGTATGTCTGCTTCCATCAACGGCCCATGGGTAAAGCCTGCATCCGATATTTTCGACGGATCTTTTTATTATGCCGCGAAGACCGCTTCAAATGGCACGGAAAGATACCTGTTTGGATGGACGTACAGGAAAGACGGAGCATCCGATTACGGGGGTAAAATCTGGGGTGGCAATCTGGTAACCCATCAGCTTATTCAAAATTCAGATGGAACATTATCGGTAAGATCTCCAGAAACAATTACTTCGATGTTTATAAAGGATCAGTCATTGGTGCAGGATAGTTCAAGTAATGTTTCGGCCAGCGCCAATAATTACTCGTTGCAGGCAAATGGCTTTGCCGGTTTCGGCCGTATTAACGGACAAAAGAAACTGACAACGGTAATTAAGGGATTACAAACCGATATGGATGCCGGATTTTCATTTGGTTATGCCCGCCCGGGAAGTGGCGATTATTATAAGTTGCGGTTTAAAAATGGGGTGGCTTACCTGCTAAAGGTTCAGGGCGCGAATGAATATATCGACTGCCAGGTTCCGTTTGATTTTACTCCCGGCGCTGACATAGCTATTGAAATGCTTATTGATAATACGATATTAACAGTAAATATAAACGGAGCAATCAACCTTACGGGAAGAAGTTATTGGCTCCCTAATTCCAAATGGGGAATATATTCGACCGGCAATGGCGTTACCTTTCAGGAACTTAAACTGTTTTCTTACTGATGCTTGCACGAACCCGATTTCCGGCGACCGGGCGGAGAAAGTATATGCATATCAGCCTCTTTGATGATAAAAATTGATCTTATGAATTGTAAAATGTTCCTTTTATTGAGCGTGCTGGTTCCGGTAATCGGTTATTCTCAACAGGTAAAGGAAGAGCAGCATCGGCCGCTGATTCATTTCAGCCCCAAAAAAGGATGGATGAATGATCCCAACGGCATGGTATATTATAATGGTGTTTATCATTTATTCTTCCAGCATAATCCTGATAGCACAGTTTGGGGACCAATGCATTGGGGTCATGCTATCAGCAAGGACCTTTTGCACTGGGAAGAGCAACCCATTGCGTTATATCCCGATGCTACCGGAACTATTTTTTCCGGTAGCGCTGTGATAGATGTAAATAATACTGCGGGTTTTGGTAGTAATGCGATGGTAGCTATTTACACCAGCCATAACCATGCAATGGAAAGAGAAGGTTTTGAAAAAGTGGAAACACAAAGTATTGCCTATAGTTTGGATGAGGGAAAAACATGGACAAAATATAAGGGCAATCCCGTATTGCCCAATCCGGGTATCCGCGATTTCCGGGATCCCAAAGTATCCTGGTATGAGGAGAATAAAAAATGGATAATGACGCTGGCCGTTTCGGATCACATCGCCTTTTATTCATCGCCCGATTTAATACACTGGAAGGAAGAAAGCCGGTTTGGAAAAGAGGCAGGCGCTCATGGTGGTGTATGGGAGTGCCCGGATTTGTTTTCGTTTGAAAATAATGGCAGGAAGATTTGGGTGATGATTGTAAATCTTAACCCGGGAGGCCCGAACGGCGGCTCCGCAACGCAGTATTTTGTTGGAGATTTTGATGGTCATACTTTTAAGCCCTTTGATACAGAAATCCGCTGGTTGGATTATGGGCCGGATGAATATGCGGGTATTACCTGGAGCAATACGGGAAATCGCAGAATACTAATAGGCTGGATGAGTAACTGGCAATACGCAAATGTTGTTCCCACACAAAACTGGAGAAGCGCGATGACGATTGCCCGGGAATTGAAACTTGTAAAAAGTGGAGATAAATATCTGCTTGCTTCAGCGCCCGTAAAAGAGATAGAAAAAGCAATCATGAAAACATTTACTGCCCCGGCCATACGTGCAGGTGCATATAATCTGACGGCAAAAGCCGGGGCGCTGAATGGCGCGGCAAGGCTGAGTATTTCATTGAACAAAGCAGAGTCTTTCAGCATCAGGCTTTCCAATGATCTGGGAGAAAAGCTGGTGTTAGGTTACGATAAAGAAAGGAATCAATATTTTATCGACAGGACACAGTCGGGCAAGGTGGACTTTAATGAAAAGTTTGCGGGAAGATTTACTGCACCGCGGTTGGTGAATAGTTCCGGCCTGGATCTGACATTGATAATTGACAGGGCATCAGTGGAATTATTTGCAGATGGCGGCATTACATCGATGACCAGTATATTTTTTCCGAATAAAGACTACACGGATATTACTATAGAAACAGCAAATAAGGTTATAAAAAATGTTTCGCTGAGCACACTGCAGGAGCGATAGCGCCGCAATTTTCCCGGCTGGTGTAAGCAACCTTTAATTGCCTTCAGGTGGCCGGCCCACTCGGACCGGCAGGCTGAAAATCAGTTTGCCATTTGGTAGGGAACACGTATTTTTGCCCTCCTTAAAAAAGGAATGGTGAGGTGCCTGAGTGGCCGAAAGGGCCGGTTTGCTAAACCGTTGTACGAGCTTAAACTTGTACCGAGGGTTCGAATCCCTCCCTCACCGCACATATAGCAGTTCAAAAGAATTCAAAAGCCTGTAATCAATTGATTTACAGGCTTTTTTGTTTCCCAGGATAGTAGCATTTCATTTCCGCCGGACAGCAAAAAGTTATATTGGATAGCGCTGCCTGACAGCCAAAATAAAAGTGGAACAACCAGCGTGGCCCGGCAGACCAATACGTTCCGGGAATACCTTCTTTCTGCAAATATTGAAGCATGCTATCCAATACGATAAGCCAGCGGCTATCGTCGTTGGGAATGCCGTATTCGCCAACAAAACCCAGCTTTTTATTTTGTTTAAGCCAGTTTACAAAAGGTTTAATGCGTTAACACCTGTTTGCGGCGTGGCAGCCTCCTCATCGTAAGAGCCGGCATAAACACCTGAGCTGTTTTTGTCAAAATAAATATGCACCTGGTAAACAAGATTATTGGAAGGGTCTGTTTTTAAGATTATTCCAATTTTAACTGTATGGGGATTTTAGGAGGCGCTTGCAAATTGCGCCGGAGTGTCAATAATCCAGCATCCGTTGCAGGGGATGAAAAAGATTGCCTTCTTCCGATTCTTCGTTGCTGATGCCGATGTTTAGCTTCACCTGCTGTCCTTCTTTCAGGATCAGTTTTTCACGGCGGTAGGTTCTGTATCCTTTTTTCTCCAGAACAATCGTTACCTCGCCTTCCATGAATTTCGGAACGGTAAAGTTGCCGTTCTCATCGGTGGTAAATGATTTTTCCACCCGGTTCTTTGAGGAAGTAACAAAAATGGTAACGCCTTTGAGCGGCTTCTTCGAAAGTGCGTCCGAAACAGATCCAATCAGTATAGGATCATTGGTGCCATCGCCATAATTATTATTCGTATTTGCCATAACGCAGTTGGACAATGGCAACAGCGACAGCATGATGACAAACAATTTAATGTGATTCATGGAGGGTTAATTCGGGATTGAAATTAAACTAATTCTTGCAATTTTACAATATGAATTCGTTAAAGTGTTTCAGCTCTCGCCCAGATCGATTTCCGTGTTGTCCCCGATATTAAGGCTCCGGCTCTCCCCCTTTACCTGCGTGTCGCCACCGATCAGGGATTTGGTGAGTACAATGTCCGAAAGATTGGCAAAGGAGCCGATAATCGAATTTTTGATAATGGAATAGCTGATATTTGATCGTTCGCCCACGGTAACGTTTGGGCCTATTATGGAATTTTTGATGTCGCAGCCGGGGGCGATGCTCACAGGCGGAATGATAATGGTGTTCTCGAAATGATGTTCACGGGCAATCACGCCGCCAAACTTTTTCAATAATGTCGCATTCGACTCCAGGAGGGTTTCTTTTTTACCACAATCGAACCAGTTCTGCACTTTGAACGCCTGGAACCTGGCCCCGCTCCCGATCATACATTCGATGGCGTCGGTGATGCTGAACTCACCGCGGCTCTTCACCAGGTTCAGCCGGTTCGTTTCCAGGCAACTGAACAGTTGCTCCGATTCTTTGATCATGTAGATGCCCACCAGTGCCATGTTCGACTTCGGGATCTGCGGTTTTTCCACCACCCGCGATATAAACCCATCCTCGCCAAGCTCTGCTACCCCAAAATCCCGGGGATCGTCCACGCGCTTTATCCCGAGTGCCGAATGCGGCCGGGCCAGGATATCACTTACGTCATATTCACAGATAGTATCGCCCAGCACGATAAACACGTCGTCGCCTGCTACGATTTTCCTCGTTAACTCGATCGCATGCCCTATCCCCTGCCTTTCATTCTGATTGACAAAATACGTGGTAAGGTCGGGGTATTTTTCCGTGACATAATCTTTAATCTTATCCCCGAGATAACCTATGATAAAAATAAATTCTTTGACACCCGCTTCCTTCAACTGATCCACGATAATACTCAATATCGTTTTACCTGCCAACGGGATGAGGGCTTTTGGCTGCGTATATGTATGCGGGCGCAATTTCGTGCCTGCTCCAGCCACTGGAATGATCGCTTTCATTACTTCGGTGAAAGTAAAGATTTTTTATATCCGCGGGGTCATTATTTTTGCGTTGATTTTAACCAATATATTTCACGCGAAGACGCAAAGTTTGCAAAGATCAACCGGGTACCCGGATATCTTTGCGCCTTTACGATTACCTGGCGCCTTTGCGTGAAACATCTAAACTTTTCACATGCAAAAAGACAAATTGGTCTTCGATCTTATCAGAAAAGAACTTGAACGTCAACGTCGTGGAATCGAATTGATCGCTTCGGAAAATTTCACTTCGCTCGATGTCATGCAATCGATGGGAAATGTAATGACCAATAAATACGCAGAGGGCTATCCCGGAAGAAGATATTATGGTGGCTGCGAGATCGTAGACCAATCCGAGCAGCTTGCCATCGACCGGCTGAAAACGATCTTCCACTGCGAATATGCCAACGTGCAGCCACACTCGGGCGCACAAGCCAACGCTTCCGTGCTTTTATCCATACTGCAGCCGGGCGACAAAATCCTCGGTCTTGATCTCAGCATGGGTGGCCATCTCACCCACGGCTCTGCTGTTAATTTTTCAGGTAAATTATACCAGCCTCATTTTTATGGTGTAAAAAAGGAAGATGGCCTGGTGGATTATGAGATGATGGAAAGAGTGGCGAAGGAACAAAAGCCTAAGCTGATCATCTGCGGAGCATCGGCTTACAGCCGCGACTGGGATTATAAGCGTATCCGCAGCATCGCGGATAGCGTGGGCGCTCTCCTGATGTGCGACATGGCGCATCCCGCGGGCCTCATCGCAAAGGGCCTGCTGAGCTCACCTTTCGATCATTGTCACTTTGTTACCTCCACTACGCATAAAACCCTGCGTGGGCCCAGAGGCGGTATCATTCTCATGAAAAAAGATTTCGAAAACCCTTTCGGCCTGAAAGATGTGAAAGGAAATATCCGCATGATGAGCAACCTGCTCGACATGGCGGTGTTCCCCGGCATCCAGGGCGGGCCGTTGCAACATATCATTGCCTCCAAAGCCATCGCCTTCGGCGAAGTGCTCAGCGATGAGTTCACCGTCTATGCCAGACAAATCATTAGCAATGCAAAAGCAATGGCTGAAGCACTACTGTCGAAAGGATACGATATCGTTTCCGGCGGCACCGACAACCACCTGATGCTGATTGATCTGCGGAATAAGAATATCAGCGGTAAAAAAGCCGAGCAGGTGTTGGGACTTGCCGATATCACCGTAAACAAGAATATGGTGCCTTACGACGACAAATCCGCTTTTGTTACCTCAGGTATCCGCGTAGGCGTTCCTGCTATTACCAGCCGCGGCATGCAGGAGGCACATATGAAAACCGTGGTAGATTATATCGATCAGGCACTGCTTCACCAGGATGATGAAGGCAGGCTGGAAGTACTGGCTTCGGAAGTGAATGAGTTCATGAAACAATTTCCGCTGTATCCTGAATTAGGGTAAATTTATTTAACGGCCGGAAGATTTCGTCACTCCGGCCGACTCAAGAAAATAAATATATATGATCCAAAGAATTCAATCACTCTGGCTGGTAGTGGTGGCAGCGATCGCTTTTGCCACATACACCCTCACCCTGTATGTTGGAAAAGTTGCAGACAATAGCGAAAGAGTATTTCAGCTTGCCAACGACTTTCTCCTCGTTATATGCATTATCGCATTGGGATTGCTGGCGCTGATCTCATTATTCGTATTTAAAAACAGGAAGCTTCAGTTCAGGCTCACTGTATTCGGGGTAATACTTTCGGTTGGATTTCTTTTTCTCGAATATTTTAAAGTGGAACAATTCAAGAAAGAAAACCTGGTAACAACAGGCTCTTACCAGCTGGGCGCGTTGCTGCCCATCGTGATGGTGGTATTTTTTTATCTCGCGGCGCGGGGAATATACAAAGATGAGCGGCTGGTAAAAAGCATGAACCGTTTAAGATAAGCCGGCGGAAAACAGTTTATCCTGTAATCAGGATAAAAACCTTCCCGTATAGCTGCCCTTCACTTTCACAATGTCTTTCGGCACCCCGCTGAATTCCAGGTTCCCTCCCTCGTCGCCGGCTTCCGGGCCGAGATCGATCAGCCAGTCGGCGCTTTTAATTACATCTGTATTATGTTCAATTACGATGATGGAATGCCCCTGTTCAATCAGGGCATTGAACGATGCAAGGAGTTTTTTGATATCATGAAAATGCAAACCGGTTGTGGGCTCATCAAAAATGAATAAGATATGTCCCTGAGCCCGGCCCTTACCTAAAAAAGAAGCTAATTTCACACGTTGCGCCTCTCCGCCGGATAATGTATCGGACGACTGGCCCAGCTTCACATATCCTAATCCCACGCTGCTCAGCGGTTGCAGTTTCTTATGAATCTCTTTTTCATCTTTGAAAAATTCAATAGCATCATCAACAGACATTTCCAGCACGTCGTACACGCTTTTATTTTTATAGTGCACTTCCAGTACTTCCTCTTTGAATCTTTTTCCATGGCACACTTCGCAGGTCAGATGCACATCGGCAAGAAACTGCATCTCTACCACCTGCTCTCCTTCGCCTTTGCAGGCATCACAGCGGCCGCCATCCACATTAAATGAAAAATGCTTCGGCTGGAAGCCCCGCATTTTGCTTAGCGGCTGACGCGCATATAAATCCCTGACCTCATCCCAGGCTTTGATGTAAGTAACCGGATTGCTGCGCGAAGATTTACCGATCGGGTTCTGATCCACCATTTCGATTTGCGAAACCGCCTCGAGATCGCCTTTCAATCCCTTATACATTCCGATCTTTTCCGCGGGCTCACCTTTCAGTTTTTTTAATGCCGGGTATAAAATCTGCTTCACCAGCGTGGTCTTTCCGCTCCCGCTTACACCACTTACCACACACAGCACGTTAAGCGGAAATTCAACGTTGATATTTTTTAAATTATGCTGCCTCGCCCCTTCAACTGTTATTGAGCTATTCCATTTTCTTACCGTACGGGGCTCAACCACTTTTAGTTGCCCGCTGAGATATTTTCCGGTAAGGCTTTGCGGATGCGCAATGATCTCATCATAATTTCCTGCGGCGACAATTTCACCGCCAAGGTGCGAAGCCAGTGGCCCCATATCGATAATATGGTCCGCCTCGCGCATCATCATTTCATCATGTTCCACTACTACCACGGTATTGCCGAGATCGCGCAGCGCTTTCAGCACGCTTATGAGGCGTTCCGTATCGCGTGAATGCAGTCCGATACTCGGCTCATCGAGAATATATAATGAATTGGTGAGATTACTGCCCAGCGAACGCGTTAACTGAATTCGCTGGCTCTCGCCACCGCTTAATGAATTTGCAAGGCGGTTGAGGGTAAGATAGCCCAGGCCCACGTCCATCAACGTTTTCAGACGGAGATCGATTTCTATCAGAATTCGTTTTGCTATCTCCCGTTCGTGGGCAGTCAGCTGAATATTTGCGAACCAGTGGATCAGTTCTTTCACCGGCATTTCGCAAAGCTCGCCGATATGCCTGTCGTTTATTTTAACGTACAACGCTTCCTTACGAAGACGGTAACCTTTGCAATCGGGGCAGGAAGTGCGACCACGATACCTTGATAATAATACACGGTATTGTACCTTATATAAATTCTGCTCTACTTCTTTAAAAAAATCATTGATGCCCGCGATCGATTTATTGCCTTCCCATAATAAAGCATATTGTTGTTTGGTAAGATCGATGATGGGCTTATGAACGGGAAAGTCGGCAGATTTCGCTGTTCTTATAAAATGCTCTCTCCATTTTCCTAATTTCTCGCCCTTCCAGGGTGCGACGGCGCCTTCATATACGCTCAATCGTTTATCAGGAATAACAAGATCTTCATCAATGCCTAATACCTGGCTGAATCCTTCACAGGTAGGACAGGCACCGAACGGATTATTAAAAGAAAAGAGATCGGGCACGGGCTCTTCAAATAAAAGTCCATCCAGTTCAAAGCGATTCGAAAACTGCAGCTTTTCCTTTTCATTGATCAGTAAGAATACTTCTCCCTCCCCTTCATAAAAAGCGGTATTCACGGAATCGGCTATACGATGACGGTCGTCTTCATTAAAATCTTTTGTCACCAGGCGATCGATCAGCACGTACGCATCTTTCCCGGGCTTCCAGCTTTTTTTAGAAGTCTTTTCTTCAAGCAGGTCTTCTATACGCACCACCTCGCCCGAAACATATAACCTGGAAAACCCTTTCTGCATTAAAATATTCAGTTCTTCGGAAGTATTGCGGTTGGTGTTCTGTTTAAAAGGAACGATAATCAGGATCTTATCGCCGGCTTTGCGGTTACTGATCGCCTGTACGACATCGTTTACATCATCTTTTTTTACTTCCCGCCCCGAAATGGGTGAGATAGTTCGTCCCGTGCGCGCAAAGAGCAACCGCAGATAATCGTATATCTCCGTCATACTGCCGACCGTAGACCGGGGCGTACGCGTGATCACTTTCTGTTCGATAGCGATGGCGGGGCAAAGGCCTTTTATATAATCCACGTCGGGCTTCACCATCCGCGCCATAAACTGCCGCACATAAGCGGAGAGGCTCTCCGCATAGCGCCGCTGCCCTTCGGCAAACAGGGTATCTATCGTTAAGGATGATTTACCCGAACCGGAAACCCCAGTTACCACCACCAGCCTGTTCCGGGGAATCTCTGCCGTTACGTTCTTAAGGTTATGGACACGCGCCCCTTTAATGACAATGGAATCCCGGGGAGCAGCCTCTGTCGTCGTCTTATTCTTTACCGCGCGGTTTTTTGTGGAAATGGCCATAGTTGAGTCTGCAAAAATACCCTGTCAAAACCAATACTAGGTAGAAATATTTACGGTAGATCAAAAAATACCATAAAAGCCCATTCAAAGTTTGGATTTATGAACAAAGTGTATATCTTTAACCAGAATTTTGCTCTGTTCAAGACAATAAAATAAAAAACACGCCTATAGATTATACTCTTCTACTCAAGAAAAACCATCAACACACACTCTTAGAATCCAAATATAAATATCCTATCACCTTCAAAAACTGTAGAAGTTTATGCATTCTTCTTTACGTAAGAAAACCGACCATGAACTCATCCAAAACTTTCAGGATGGGGACCTAAGCGCTCTTGAGATCCTTGTTCTTCGTCACAAAGACAAGATGTTCACTTCGATCTTATTTCTGGTTAAAGACAAGTTCCTCGCGGAAGACATTTTCCAGGATGTACTGATCAAGATTATCGACACCATTCGCGGAGGCCGTTACACAGAAGAAGGAAAATTCCTTCCCTGGGCAATGCGCATCGCGCACAACCTTTGCGTGGACCATTTCCGCAAAGTGAAACGCACACCTGCCATCAAGACAAGTGATGACCGCGATATTTTCGAGGTGATCAATTTCACGGAAGAAGGTGCGGACGAAAAGATGATGAAGCGCCAGAGCCACGACAGGGTTCGCCAGATGCTGGACCTCCTGCCCGACGATCAGCGCGAAGTGATTATTCTTCGTCATTATGCGGATCTCAGCTTCAAAGAGATCGCTTCTCTTACCAATTGCAGCATAAACACTGCTTTGGGAAGAATGCGTTATGGCCTCATCAATCTGCGGAAGATGATGAAGGAAAAGAATATCGCACTCTAAAAATTATCAGTATTACTGTACGAAAGTAATCGAAGGGCCGCTCACAGAGCGGTCCTTTTTGTTTATGCCGGCAGCTGTTTGCAAAACATCGTTAAACATAGATTCTACAAACTCTATTTTACCAGCTTATACGCATCCTTGCCGCACTGCAACCATTTGGCAAATTCTGCAGGGTTGGGCGTATAACTCTTGGTTTTGGTGAGTATTTTCTCATCAGGATGAACGATGGCATACTGGGGCTGTGTCACTGCATTAAAGTTTTCCGATTGAAATGTGGCCCACCTGTCGCCCACCGTAACGATCTTCTTGGATGCGCCTGTTTTCGTGGTAAACATGATCTGGTCGGCAGTGGGCAGCATCTTGCGCTCGTCAACATACAGCGATACCACCACGAAGTCGTTTTTCATCATCGTGGCAACTTTCTCATTTGTCCAGACATTTTCTTCCATACGACGGCAGTTGACACAGGCCCAGCCTGTAAAATCGATCAGCAGAGGCTTACCTTCTTTTTTTGCCAGCGCCAGCGCCTCATCGTAATCGCGCAGCGGCTCGATATTTTTCTGACAGTTTACATTCTCTTTGTAAAGGCTATAGCATAACGGTGGCGGAAAGCCGCTGATCAGGCTAAGGTTGGCGGCAGGTGTATTGGTGAGACCTGGCATAAGGTAAAGGGTAGCTGCCGAAAAGAGGACGATAAAGACCCATCGTGTGGCGCCGATCTTTTTCACGGGGCTATCGTGAGGAAACCTGATCTTTCCAAACAGGTACAGCACGATCAGCAGGCCGGCAAGCACCCAGGAGCCGATGAATATTTCTCTTTTGACGATGCCCCATTGCGAAACAAGATCGGCATTGGAGAGGAATTTTACCGCCATGGCCAGTTCGAGAAACCCCAGCACCACCTTCACAGAAGTCAGCCAGCCCCCCGATTTAGGAAGCGATTGCAGCCATCCGGGGAACATGGCAAACAGGGCAAACGGAAGCGCCAGCGCCAGTCCGAACCCGGCCAGTCCCACGGTCAGGGGCCATGCTCCTTCAGAAGCCGTTCCCGCCAGCAGCGACCCCAGGATCGGGCCGGTGCATGAGAACGAAACGATCGCCAGCGTAAGGGCCATAAAAAAGATTCCGCCGACGGTTCCCATGCTGGAGCGCGAATCGACTTTATTTGCCAGCCCGCTCGGCAGCCCTATTTCGAAATATCCGAAAAAAGACAGGGCGAAGAAAACGAAGATGGCAAAGAACAAAAGGTTCAGCCACACGTTCGTAGAGATATTATTCAGAATTTCCGGGCTTACATTACTTACCAGGTGGAAGGGAACACTTAATAAAATATAAATAAGGAAGATGAAGAAGCCATAAAGCAAGGCATTCCCCACTCCTTTCTTTTTATCCTGGGTTTTTTTAGTAAAAAACGAAACGGTCAACGGAATTAATGGAAACACGCAAGGGGTCAGCAGGGCGATAAACCCACCGAGCAATCCCAGCAGGAATATTCCTGCGAGGCTTTTTCCTTTCGTGTCTTCATCGCCGCAATCACTTACCGGGTGATTCAGATCGAAGCTGTTTACTTTTATTCGCAGGGTGGATGCTTCACCGCCTTCCAGCGCAACACTAAAATTAAACGGTGTGGAAGGATAAAATTCTTCTCCTTTTCCATAGGTGTAGTTAAGCCTGCCGAGTAATTGTGCGGGCACTTTCCCTTTGATAACTATTTTCCGGGTAAAGGTTGCGGGCCCTTCATATATTTTGAAAGAAGCATTGTCGAAGAGGGTGCTTTTTATATTCTTCGAAGCGCCGGTTTCCGTAAAGGGCCCTTCCACAACAATAGCGGAATCGCTGAATTCCAGTTCCGTTGACGGCACATCACTGATCACTTCGTTGGCGCCGTAAAGTTCCCACCTGGCATTGCCGGGGGTGGAGAAACTCAGTTCATATACCCCATCGCTGATGCGTTTGCTGGAAGCGCTCCATTGATAAGTTGACGAATCGGGCTGCTGTGCCTGTAAAAATGAAAGGGTAACAAAAAAGAATAACAGGGAGGTCAGCGTCTTTTTTCTTATCAGCATAGCGGTTTGAATCAGGGTGAGCGTTACTTTTAAGCGATCAAAAGTGAGGCTTTTAATTCAAAAAAAAACATTAAAATCAAATCAGTGCCGGTGACTGGGCGAGAATCAGCGATTGCAGAATAATGCGACCATCGGTATTGCCCAGCGCTTCGGAACAGGCGCGCTCCGGATGAGGCATCATTCCGAAAACATTCCTTTCTTTATTGGCGATACCGGCAATATTGCGGAGGGCGCCGTTGTGATTCGACTGAGTGGTTATATTTCCCGCTTCATCGCAGTATTTGTAAATCACCTGGTCGTTGGCTTCCAGTTCATCAAGCAGTTGTTCTTCTCCAAAATAGCGTCCCTCACCATGTGCAATGGGAATTTTGAGCGCTTTGTCCGCGCCTACGCCCTTGAGGTAGACATTTTTACAAAGAAATTGCTGGTTTACATTTCTAAGCAGCACGCCGGGCAATAGTTTCGCTTCACAAAGTATCTGAAAGCCGTTGCATACGCCCAGCACTTTCCCCCCCTTATTGGCGAAGCTGATAACGCTTTGCATCATGGGGCTGAAACGGGCTATGGCCCCACAACGGAGATAGTCGCCATAAGAAAATCCTCCGGGCAGCACAATACAGTCTTCCGTCGAAAACATGCTGATGTCCCTGTCCTTGTGCCAGAGCATGATCACTTCCTGATCCAGATCATTCTGCAGGGCTTCCTGCATATCTCTGTCGCAATTGGAGCCAGGAAAAACAACTATCCCGAATTTCATTATTAAATTTTCCGCAAAGGTAACTGATATCAGCGATAACAGATAAAAATCGCATAGGCAAAGGTGAGCCAGTGAAGTACCAGGGGAAATGTTCTTTTATTGGGAAAATAATAGGCCGCCGCATGAAAACAGGCCAGCGGCATAATCCCGAATGACCAGTTGACATAGTTGATCCCCCCGTTGACCAGAATAATGAACAGGGAAATAACCAGGAACAGCAGCAGCAGGCTCCAGGCTTTACGGGTCTGGATAAGCATTTTATTCAGATTTGCCTGCACAAAAAATCCTCCAATAATAAAGGGGACCACAATCAGGATAATGCTTATCGTGATAAAAACAGATGAGGGCATGGCGGGAAAATCAAGTGTAACATAAGGCAACAGGTGTTTCCAGTTCCACTTGTTCGTGATCAGCGGCTCAAGGGCCAGGAAATAGTAAGGCATCGTAACACCCAAAAAACCGATCAGCCATTCACGTATCCTGAAGGGCCGCATCACGAATAATACAAATGGAATCATCAGCACAAATATCGCAGCGGGCTGATACAACAGGGTGATGACACCTGTTATAAGCCCGGTATTGAAAATGCCCGCCATCGGCTTCGTAGTATTGTAAAGACGCACGATGCGGTAGAACATCATTATGATCAGTGTATTTACCAGCAGGGGTGCGGAAAAATGGTTCCATTCCACAAACAGGGAGGTGATCAGCATATAGGCCATACCCGGCAGGTAATTGGGCTTTGCGAGTATTTTCTGGTCGGTGGCAATACGGTTCAGTATCGTGGCCTGTACAAATATCAGCAGGAAAGCAGTGATGCCGAATACAAACGAGGGAAGATGCAGGGGCTCCAGCAATCTCAACAATAAAATATAGAGATAATGATCCGCATCCTGTCGCAGCGGCTGTGAAGGCCGCAGGAGAATACCAGATTTTAGAATGAGTCCGTAAACGAGCAGCAGTAAACCATTACCCGGATTTTTCTGCTTAAAAATTCCTACCAAGCGCTAATTTTTAGAAATCAATTTTAGCGAAAATAAGATAGTTCCTGTATTGGCAGGGCATGATCATTGTTTTAGCTCCTACCTGTTTGCCATACCGGGCCATAAATTCGATATCCCTCTCGAGATTTTTAAATGTCGGGTTACGCGTAAGCTTGCCATTTGCATCTATGCTCTGGTCGTTCAGCAACAAAGCTCTCCTTTCGTACAGATTAAATAAGAAATGCAGTTCACCGCCCGTATTCATAAGAATATGCGAGATCATCGCATCGGTCTGGTCGTCGTACTGGGTTTTTGAAACCACATTGCTCCATTGCAGGCTGTCGGCCCGGTTAAAGGACAGTATGATGATATTTTCCGAATGATACCTTGTCGGCTGGTTGCCCCACCTGTTATAATACGGGCTGCCATACGGACCATAACCATAATAGGAGGGCGAATAATACCCTCCGTAGGGCGACATCCAGGGGCTGTTATAACCCATGTAATCCCAGCGGTTAAAAGGGCCGCCGCCCCGGCTGGTGGTATATTGCGATTCCGCAATTACCAGGTAGCCCCCATCTTTTTTGATGATGATATTTTTAATAAAATAGTCGTTGAAGGCAATGCGCAGGTTAGCATCGGGGCCCTTTGCCTGTGCGCGAAGCTCATCGCTGAACGGCAGCAGCCGCTCCTGGTAAATGCTTGATGAGCCCCCGTCCCAGGTAATGGTATACAACCCCTCTATATTACCTTTTCGTTGTTTGTAATAAAGCGCGGTAAACAGGTAACGCCTGTTCGTGTTGTCGATCTTTATTTTGATATCATCCAGTACCCGGTCGCCGGTTTTCATGTCGTGTATCACAAAATTATCCGACTGCGGCGGCTTCATAACCAGGTTGAGATTGGTAATAAATTCACCACCGCCTTTGCGGGTATATTTTCCGAATACCAGCGCACCTTCGTTATCCAGCGAAAAATCGGTGAAATAATCATTCTTTTCCTCCATCGGCATATTCAGAATATGCCTGTCCAGCTCCTGCAGGGTTTCATCGAAAAGAATGGTGGTGAAAATAAAATTCTTCTGATTCTTACTGTTTATCTTGAACACCATTATCTTTTTCTTGTCGTCGCTGTACACCGTGGTGTATATTTTATTATCGGCGGCAAAGCCGATGCGGGTGGTGTCGAGTTCGAGTGGCTTTGTAAGCATCTGTCCGTTGCCATCCACTTTGACGGCCATGCAGTAAAGTATATTTTTCTGCTGATACTGGTAAACCATCCAGGCATCGTCGGCATACGGTACAAAGTCGACATTGATCCATTTCTGCTTTTCGGGGTTCACGTCCACCTTGTTTACCTGTTTCATCTCATTATTGTAGACAGAAATGACAAAGCTGTTACGGTTATTTTTATAGATCAGATAATTCCCTCCAACTTTGCCAATAATATTGAAGTCCGTACGTTTTGAATCGTCCCGGTCCGGCTCCGTATAAGAGATTTTTTGCGCGGTGGCGGAAAGAACAAAACCAAGCGAGGCAAGGGTTATTATAATCAGCTTATTCATAGCCATTGTTTGCAGAAATGAAGGTAGGAGAATTAAAGGATGAAAACCGGCAGGGATGCAGAGATTATATGATTTTTAAGAGAAATAATTTTTTCCTTATAACTTTGCGATGTGGGTAAAAGTACCAACAAAGTTACCGCTGCGGGGCTGGTAATTGCTTTAGGGATTATATACGGCGATATAGGGACATCCCCACTTTACGTATTCAACGCAATCATTGGCGGAAAGCTTATTGATGAATCGCTCGTTATTGGCTCTCTCTCCTGCATTATCTGGACCTTGACACTTCAAACCACCATCAAATATGTTTTACTCGTGCTGCAGGCCGACAACCGTGGGGAAGGCGGCACGTTCGCATTGTATGCACTGGTGCGGAGACAGAAAAAATGGCTGGTTCTCCCCGCTATGATCGGGGGCTCGGCCCTGCTTGCCGACGGCATCATTACCCCACCGATTTCCATCACTTCTGCTATAGAAGGACTGCGTGAACTGCCCGCGTTGCGGCATCTTGGAGAAACGGACAATACCATTGTGATCATCGTGGTCAGCATTCTCTCGGCCTTCTTTTTCCTGCAGCAGTTTGGTTCTGCGTCGATAGGGAAATTGTTCGGCCCCATCATGTTTATCTGGTTCACCATGCTGGCCGTGCTGGGCCTTTACCACCTATCCGATGATTTCAGCATTTTTAAAGCGCTGAGCCCTTACTATGCTATTCATTTTCTGGCCACATACCCCAGCGGATTCTGGCTGCTGGGAGCCGTGTTCCTTTGTACCACGGGAGGTGAGGCCCTGTATTCGGACCTCGGCCACGCCGGCAGAGGAAATATCCGTGTTTCCTGGATGTACGTGAAACTGTGCCTGCTGCTAAATTATTTCGGTCAGGGCGCGTACCTGATCAGCCAGCGCAGCGGGTTGAAAATTACCCCGGAAGTAAAGATGCAACTGGGCATAAATGCTTTTTATGACCTTATGCCGCAATGGTTCATTATTCCCGGCGTGGTGATCGCTACGGCTGCAGCCATCATTGCCAGCCAGGCCATGATCTCGGGCTCCTTTACGCTGATCAGCGAAGCCATGCGCCTGAACCTCTGGCCCAAACTGCGGATAAGATATCCTTCGGAAGAAAAAGGACAACTGTATATTCCAGGCATCGCCCTCATGCTTTTCCTGGGGTGCCTGGGGATGGTTTTATATTTCCGGGAATCCTCGCGCATGGAAGCGGCTTATGGCCTGGCCATCATTGTGACGATGTTCATGACCACTATTTTATTCGCCAATTACATGATCGGGCGAAGGGTGCCATCCTGGCTGATATGGGTCTTCCTGATCTCGTTCTTTATTATTGAAACAGGATATTTCATTGCACTGATGCAGAAATTTTCCCATGGAGGTTATATCACGATGATCGTTGGCGGTTTCATGTTCTCGATCATGTACGTCTGGTTCAGAAGCCGGAAGATCAAGAACCGGTACGTGGAATTCGTGCGGCTCGAACATTATATTCCACAGATACAGGAATTGAGCAACGATCGCTCTGTTCCGAAATATGCCACCCATCTTGTTTATCTCACCAGCGCCAATAATCCAAAGGAAATCGAGCATAAGATTATTTATTCCATCCTGAATAAAAAGCCCAAGCGCTCGGATATTTACTGGTTCGTGCATGTGGATACGCTCGATGATCCGTATACCTGCGAATACAAAGTGGATCATATTATTCCCAACGATATCATCCGAGTGGAATTCAGGCTGGGATTCAGGGTGGAACCAAAAATCAACCTGATGTTCCGGAAAGTGGTGGCCGACCTCGTTGCGAATAAAGAAGTGAATATCACCAGCAGGTATGAGTCACTGGAAAGAAACAACGTGGTGGGCGATTTTCAGTTTATCGTAATGGAAAAATACCTGAGCCAGGATAATGAATTGCCTTTCTTCGAGAGAGTGGTGATGAAATTATATTTCTGGGTGAAGGAAATCTCTCTCTCGGAAGAAAGAGGATTCGGGCTCGATACGGCGAATGTGACAATAGAAAAATTCCCGCTCGTGGTGGCGCCTGTTAATAATCCATCGCTGAAGCGGGTGTTTTCCGAATAAATTAATAGCTGGTCTTCTTGAATCTCACTCTTCCAGACTCACTTTTTTCTTTCCCACTTTCAGCTTATATCCCACTCCTATTTTCAATGCATAATTTTCTGTCTGATGACCAACCGGGAAATTAAAACATACCGGGAAATCATATTCGGCAATCACATCCCTGATAATAGCATATACGTTCTTACCAAACGGCCTCCCGGTATCCTTTAATTGGGTAAAGCCACCGATAATTAATCCTGCAAGCCGGTCGAGTTTGCCCGCTCTTTTTAGCTGGCGAAACATCCGGTCGATATTATATAAATATTCACCGATATCTTCCAGGAATAATATCTTTCCTTTTGTTTTAATATCCGAATCCGTACCAATAGCATGTGTAATCAATGCAAGATTTCCTCCCACCAGTTCTCCTATCGCTTCTCCTTTTACGTTCAACTCATGCGCGTCCGCATGGTAAGCCGTTTTTTTCCCTTCAAGCGCTTTTTTTAATGAGAGGAGATAATTATTTTCCTCTTCATTAAATGCAGCGGCCATCGGCGAATGCAGCGATGCGGTATTATAATTTGAATATACATGCGAAAGCAGTAAAGTGATATCGCTGTAGCCGATGATCCATTTGGGATGTTCACTGAATGCGGAAAAATCTATTTTGTCGATAATCCGGGTCAATCCGTAGCCGCCGCGCGCGCATAAAACCGCTTTTATCTTGTCGTCGTCGAGCATCTGCTGAAGGTCCGTCAGCCTTTCTGCGTCGGTGCCCGAAAAATAATTTCCAGACGCGGAACCAATCGTCATTCCCGTTTTTATATGATAGCCCCAATTGTGCAGCACATCAATACATCGCTGCACCTGTTCGGCGGGCATATATCCTGCCGGGCAGACCAACCCAATTGTATCTCCCGTTTTCAGATATGGAGGAATTTTTACCATAATTATTTTATTTCTTCCAGCGAACAGCTTCCTGCACTTATTTTCAGCCGGTGGCGGATGCCGCATTTCAGTGCAAAATTATTTTTCTGATGGCCAACCGGGAAATTAAATCCTACGGGGAAAGAATAGTTTTTCAATTTGCTGAGCACAATATCTTCCAGTACAATCCCGAATTCTTCTCCGGGATCATCCTGTTTGATTTTAAACCCGCCTATTATCAACCCTTTTAATCCTGCAAGCTTGCCGGTTCTTTTTAAATTCCAGAACATGCGGTCGATGCTGTACAGGTATTCGCCGGTGTCTTCCACAAATAATATTTTTCCGTTGGTATACAGATCGGAATGAGTACCCGCAAGGGTTTCTATTGTTTTCAGGTTCCCGCCTACCAGCACTCCTTCTGCAACACCGGTTTTGTTGCATTCGGAAACCGGCCAGGAATATTTCATCGTCGCACCCGATAAGGCCGTTTTAATCGAAACAATCGTATCCCGTTGCTCCTGCCCGGCCTGTTCCCAGTTATCGGGAAAGCTGTTGCACATTTTCGAATGAATGCTGGCGATGCCAAAATTTTTATTGAGATGACAATGCAGAACGGTGATATCGCTGAAACCGATGATCCATTTTGGTTTTTTTACAAACCGGCTGAAATCCAGGCGATCGATAATCCGTACGATGCCATAACCTCCCCTCGCACACATAATGGCGCCAATGCTTTCATCGTCCAGCATGGACTGCAGGTCTTTCAACCGCTCTTCATCCGTGCCCCCGAAACAGAAATACTTTTTCCCGATAGCCGACCCTATCTTCACCCTGTATCCCCAGCTCTGCATCTGCTGAACCGCCGGGGTAATATCATTCAATGTAATGTTTCCGGCAGGAGAAGTAATGCCGATTATACTGCCACGCCGGAGATAAGAGGGTACGGTTATTTGTGCGTGATCGATCGTATTGTCGCTGAAAGAACTCAGCGCCCCCAGTCCCATTGCCGATGCAAGGAATTTTTTTCGATCCATAAGTAAAAATATGTGTAATTCCGAAATCCGCGAACAGTCCCCGGCAGCGACCGACAACCTGCTTCTGACTATATTTGCATTCTCTAAGCAAAACTGAATGACTGATTACAAAAGAATATTGGTGACCGCGGCGCTCCCTTATGCAAACGGGCCCGTGCATATCGGCCACCTGGCAGGATGTTATCTACCGGCAGATATTTACAGCCGCTATCAGCGTGCGCGCAAACGCGATATCCGGTTCATCGGCGGGAGTGACGAACACGGTGTTCCGATCACTATCCGTGCCATGAAAGAGGGCGTCACGCCGCAGCAGATTGTTGACAAGTACCATGCAATGATTAAAGAGAGCCTGGAAAAAATGGGCGTCTCTTTCGATATTTATTCCCGCACTTCGAATAAAATTCATCATGAAACCGCCTCCGATTTCTTCAAAACTCTTTATGAAAAGGGTCTGTTTGAAGAAAGAGAAACAGAGCAGTTTTATGATGAAAAGGCAAAGGTTTTCCTGGCCGACCGGTACATTACCGGCACCTGCCCCATCTGTGGCAATCCCAATGCCTATGGCGATCAATGCGAACGCTGCGGTTCCGCCCTCAGCCCCGAACAGCTTATCGATCCCCGTTCAACGCTCAGCGACGCCGTGCCGGTAAAAAGAAAAACAAAGCACTGGTATTTTCCTTTGCAGCATTACGAACCATGGCTGAAAGAGTGGATACTGGAAGGGCACACCGAGTGGAAGAATAACGTATATGGACAATGTAAAAGCTGGCTCGACCAGGGGCTGCAACCCCGGGCCATGACCCGCGACAGTAACTGGGGCATTAAAGTGCCGCTGCCCGATGCAGAAGGAAAAGTGTTATATGTATGGTTCGATGCGCCTATCGGGTATATCAGCGCCACGAAGGAATTAACGGATAAATGGGCCGATTACTGGTGTCGGGACGATACAAAGCTTGTACATTTTATCGGCAAGGATAATATTGTTTTTCATTGCATCATATTCCCCGCTATGCTGAAAGCGCACGGCGGGTTTGTACTTCCCGACAATGTGCCTGCAAACGAATTTTTAAATATCGAGGGAGAAAAGGTTTCTACCAGCCGCAATTGGGCCGTGTGGGTGCATGAATACCTCAACGATTTTCCCGGCCAGGAGGACGTGCTGCGCTATGTTCTTTGCAGTAATGCACCGGAGACCAAAGACAATGATTTCACCTGGAAGGATTTCCAGGAAAGGAACAATAGTGAACTCGTCGCCATTTTCGGCAATTTTATCAACCGCACTATGGTGCTGATGCATAAATTATGCAAAGGAAAGGTGCCGCCGCTGCACGCGGAGGTATTTGATGACGTGGACAGGACGCTGGTGAATGATATTGCAGAGACCAAACAAAAAATAGAAAACAGCCTGGAAACCTACCGTTTCCGTGACGCTCTTTTTGAAGTGATCGATCTGGCACGCAAAGGGAATAAATACATGCAGGACAAACAGCCCTGGATCGTTGCCCGCGAACTGGAACAGGATCCCTCGAAACAGAAATTTATTGACAATTGTTTGCATCTCTGCCTGCAGCTAACCGCCAACCTTGCCATATTCATCAATCCTTTTCTGCCATTCACTACGAAAAAGATCCAGCATATGCTGAAGGTGGTAGACAAGATGCTGGATTGGGAGAACGGCGGCCAGATCAAATTGTTAAGCGTTGGCTACAGCCTTCGTGCACCGGAACTGTTGTTTAAAAAAGTAGAAGATGACGAGATAGAAAAACAGATCCGGAAACTGAGAGAGGGGTTGGTGAAGCCCATGGAGGCACCGGTAGCTGCAGAACAAAAACAAACGCTGAAGCCCGAAATCGTGTATGATGATTTTGCAAAGCTCGATCTGAGAACAGGAATCGTGTTGTCTGCCGCAAAAGTGGAAAAGGCAGATAAATTACTGAAGCTGGAAGTGGATCTGGGCCTTGAGAAAAGAACAATTGTTTCCGGTATCGCCCTGCATTTTAAGCCGGAAGATATCATCAATAAGAAAGTGGTGGTGGTGGCCAATCTTGCGCCCAGGAAAATGAAAGGGATTACCAGCAATGGAATGATATTAATGGCAGAAGATGCCACAGGCCGGCTGCATTTCGTGAATAATGAAACAGAGGTGCCGCCTGGTTCCACCGTTAGCTGACCGCTGTGGGAAATATAATAGCAATTAATTATCTTCATAGCATGTCCAAACGAGTTATTAAAAAAGTGGCGGTGCTGGGAAGCGGTGTTATGGGTTCAAGGATTGCCTGTCATTTTGCAGGAATCGGGGTGCAGGTGCTGTTGCTGGATATAGAAGCAAAGCAGGCAGCAGACGCCCTTGCCGCAGCGGTAAAAGCCAACCCCTCTCCTGTTTATACCAAAGACGCCCTGAAACGGATCACCACCGGAAGCTTTACTGATAATTTTGCCGGGCTGAGTGCCTACGACTGGGTCATAGAAGTAGTGGTGGAACGGCTCGATATCAAGCAGCAGATTTTATCTGAAGTAGATAAATACCGCAGGCCCGGATCACTGATCACCTCGAATACATCGGGCATTCCCATCCATTTAATGGCCGAAGGAAGAAGCGAGGATTTTAAAAAACATTTCTGCGGAACGCATTTCTTTAATCCACCCAGATATTTACGCCTGCTGGAAATTATTCCTACACCGTTTACCGACCCGGAAGTAATCAATTTCCTGATGCATTATGGCGATCTGCATCTCGGGAAAACAACCGTGCTTTGTAAAGACACGCCTGCATTCATCGCCAACCGCATTGGCGTATTTGGCATCATGTCCATTTTTGCACTGGTGGAAAAACTCGGCCTCAGCATTGACGAAGTAGATGCGCTCACCGGGCCCGTTATCGGCAGGCCCAAGTCTGCCACCTTCCGTACAGCTGATGTGGTAGGAATCGATACACTGGTAAAAGTGGCCAACGGGGTGTATGAGAACTGCCCCGATGATGAAGCGCGCAATATCTTTAAGATCCCTGCATGGCTCCAGGACATGGTGGACAAGAAACGCCTCGGCGACAAAACAGGCGAAGGGTTTTTCAAAAAAACAAAGGGCGCTGCAGGAGAAAAAGAAATCCTCACGCTCGATCTCGTAACAAAAGAATATAAACCCCGCACCAAAGCAAAATTTGCTACGCTCGAAACCGCCAGGGCTGTCGATGATCTGGCATCCCGGTTGAAAATGCTGGTGCAGGGTAATGATAAAGCGGCCGAATTCTACCGGCATTTTCATTATGGATTATTTTCCTATATCTCGCACCGCATACCCGAAATCAGCAATGATATCTACCGGGTCGATGATGCTATGATGGCGGGCTTTGGCTGGGAGATCGGCGCTTTTGAAAGCTGGGACGTACTTGGCGTGGCAGAAACAGTGAAAAAAATGAAAGCCGCGAATTATTCCGTCGCCCCATGGGTAGATGAAATGCTCGCAAAAAATATTACTTCTTTCTATAAAATCGAAAAAGGAAAGCAGTTATACTACAACGTTAGTACCGGGCAATACAGCCCGATACCGGGCACTGAAGCATTTATCGTGATGAAAAATTTCACGGATAGCATTGCCTGGAAAAATGCGGCCTGCCGCCTGTATCACCTCGGCGACGATGTGCTGGGATTGCAATGGAACACCAAAATGGGAAGCATCGGCGGCGAAGTAACCGATGGCATTAACCATTCCATCGCGTTGGCCGAACAAAAATATAAAGGTCTTGTAATCGCGAACGACGGACCGAATTTCAGCGCAGGTGCAAATGTGGGCATGATCTTCATGCTGGCTATTGAACAGGACTACGACGAACTGGAAATGGCCATACGCCTGTTTCAGCAAACGATGATGCGCGCAAGATATTCATCTATTCCCGTGGTGGTGGCCCCACATGCCCTCACGCTGGGCGGCGCTTGCGAACTTAGCCTGCATGCCGACAAGGTCTGCGCGGCCGCCGAAACCTATATCGGTCTTGTTGAACTGGGCGTGGGCCTGATTCCCGGTGGTGGCGGTACAAAAGAATTTGTATTGCGCGCGGCTGATGAAATGCACCACGACGAACCCGATACCATCACTTTAAAAAACAGGTTTTTAACTATAGCTACCACCAGGGTATCCACTTCTGCTTTTGAAGGGTTCGACCTCGGCATTTTACGAAAAGGACATGATGAAGTGGTGATCAACCAGTCGCGGCGCATCACGGAAGCAAAAAGATCAGTGATCGACCTTTATGACAGCGGTTATCAGCAGCCTGTGCAGCGAAAGGATATTAAAGTGCTTGGGCGCTCTGCGCTGGGTGCATTGCTGGCCGGCATTAACGGCATGCAGCGGGCCAACTACGCTACAGATCATGATGCATTGGTGGCGCGCAAGCTTGCTTATGTAATGTGTGGCGGCGACCTGAGCGAGCAAACGCTGGTGAGCGAGCAATATCTGCTTGATCTGGAAAAAGAAGCCTTCCTGAGCCTTTGCGGCGAGAAAAAAACGCTGGAGAGAATACAGGGCGTTTTAAAAACGGGTAAACCCATACGCAATTAATATGGGAGAAGCAGAACTACACGATGCCTCGGGAGAATTAATCATCCGGTCGGTGTTTTATTTTTACGGCGATGCGGCCAATGCAGAGATCGCGCAATCCCTCGCAAAAGAAATAGAAGATCACTGGAATGAACCTGAAGCCGAAGTAGTGATTCATAAAAAGAATTATGAGATACGTTTTGAAATCACCGGCATTTATGAGCCCGCGCTGAAACCCGAAACGGTCTGGTATAACGATGACCCGAAGCTGAATTTTTTCCGGATAGAAGAATATGTAACCGGAAATGTTTCCTACGTGGACGGCATCGGCAGCAATACCGGCTATTTCAAGCTGGATAATCTGAAACAGACTTCCACCACCGCCGCACATGAATATGGCCACACTATCGGTCTCGCACATCCGGAGATCACCGATATACGGGGAGGACTGGAATGCGGGATCATGTATCCACGGGGAACATTATGCGACGCACACTTACAATACGATCCGCATGCGCCCGCTGCGGCGCAGGGAGGAACGCTGGATCCGCAATACCGCAAAGTCTGTCTGTCGGATATTGAACAACTGCAATTGCATAAGCTCGACTACAATGAAAAGGGATTTGCAAAACTGGGTGAATTCACCAGCATTTATCATGGCAGGGATCTGCCGGGATTTTAATGTAGTCCGGCTATTTCATCAATTCATTCAACACCGCATCAACGCTGGGATAAATAAATTTAAATCCTTCTCTCCTGATTTTATCATCATCAATAGTGGTGCTTTTCAATACTTCAATACTCATTTCCCCGAATATCATTTTCAGCACAAAAGCAGGGACATAAGCGGCAATAAAGGGCCTGTTACGCACCCTGGCCGCTTTTAACACCAATTCCTCATTGGTAACAAATTCAGGCGCCGCAGCGTTATAAACGCCCTGCAGGTTTGGGTTCTGAATGGCATATAAATACAGGCGGCAGATATCATCGGTATGTATCCAGCTGATCACCTGCTTCCCGCTTCCCAATATGGAAGCGATACCGAATTTCAGGGTTTTGGTTAGTTCGGGAAAGGCACCGGATTTTTTATCGAACACGATAGCCGTGCGCAATATGACGAGTCTTTTCCCCATAGTTGCCACCGGGCGGACGCTGTCTTCCCAACGCCTGCATGTTTCTCCCAGAAAATTATCTGCCGGCGGATCCGTTTCAATAAACGGGGCGCCCCCTTTATCCGGTCCATACCAGCCGATAGCCGAAGCGCTTATCACCGTTTGGACCGTATTGGGTATTTCCGATAACGCCTGCACCAGCGTGGCAGAACTGTCTACCCGGCTGTCAATAATTTCTTTTTTGCGTTTTTCCGTCCATCTTTTGTCTCCTACATTGGCGCCCGCTATATGAATAATATGATCTGCCGCCGCAACAGCGTTGCTGTCGATCACCTTTTGCTGAGGGTTCCATAAAGCATAGCTGATATTTTCCGTAACGGTTTTTTTCGTCTGGCGTGTCAGTACAATCACCTTATACCCCTGCGAAACCAGCAGCGCGCATAGCTTTGAGCCAATCATACCTGAACCGCCTGCTATCAATATTGTCTCCATCGGATATAATTTGGCATCAAATTTTAGGATTTTATTTCAACATCAATGATCAATCTTTGTTCAGTAAAAAATACAGTGATGAAAAAGTTAACCATTTTTACAGTAATACTTATTTCTTTTATTTTTTCAGCAGGCAATAGCTTTGCGCAGCTCCGTAAGATACCGGCAGAAGTAACGGATGCTTTCAGCCAGAAATATCCGGGCGCCAAAGAAGTGGAATGGAAGGACAGGCTATCGTCTTTTGCCGCAGGATTTGATCTGGACAACAATCACTATCTCGCGGCCTTCAGCAATAAAGGAGAATGGCA
>JBGAJL010000161.1:0-6166 GCA_044224935.1 Flavitalea sp. | reverse complement strand
TATTGCCCAGCGGAACGGCAAGACTGTATTTCGCATTCAGCATCCACATATTTGAATACGAATAAATTCCTCTTTTTAACAAGGTTGCCTCGCCGCTCCATCCTTTTAGCGGATAAGGAATATAGTCCAGGTCCAAGTGCCGGATGGTATATGATATTTCGGGCATATTAATTTTACTTACCCCTTCGTTATAGTATTTGGGATTTAATAAAAGAATGCCTTTGTCTACATCTATCCTCGTAAAGCCCGCCCTAAAGGAGTGAAAGGTCTGCAGGCCGGGGCGATAATCATATTCAATAGTTGCATTCCATGTTTTTATCCCCGATAAGCTGTCGCAAAACCGTTGCTGGTTGTTTATCGTACCATAATTGATTTCCTTATTAAAGCTGTAGGAGAAGCCTACTTTAAAACCGCTTTTAAGATGTTTGTCGGCATAGGGTTGCTCATACTGAAATTGTATTTGTTTGGTATAGCCGCCGATCAGCCATAGCCGCAGCTTATCGTTGCGTCCCGTAAAATTATAGTGCGTGAATTTGAACCCGTAGTTCAGGCGGTCGGCGCCATATCCCTGTCGTGCCCATTCGCTTAGGTTCCTGTCGACTGGCTTTAAATAGGGCAGCGGGAAAACATACCAGCGTTCTTTCACTTCTATCGCCACATCAACTGTATCGCCGCGGATGGATTTTAAAAAGACGGCGGCCTCGTTGAATAATTTGGTATTGATCAGTTGCTGGTGGGCGAGCTCGAATTGATTTACCAGCGCGGCTAGATTTACAGAGTCGCCTGTTTTAAAAGGAAGCTCGCGGGTTATGATATAATTTCTTGTGTGTTTATTGCCCGTAATAGAAATATCGCCGATAACGAAAGCGGATGACTGTGCAAGGGCAGCGATACTGCACTGCAGAATAAGCGCAAGGCAATAATATTTTTTCGATATCAGCATGCATGTTCCGTCAGATGCTCAGGTAATTCATCAGGTGATCGTAATTGTCTTTTAATTCATTTTTCATACAATTCCTCACCAAATAATATTTTACCTGATAATCGTAGCGTTGAAAGGTTGCTACGATGTCTGATATCTCGAATTTGTTGACTTTGATGGTTACGACAAACGTGTCGGTAAAATATCCGTGAAGTATTGAGTTGGGTGATCTGTGCGTCGTTGGTTTCAATCAGTTTGCTTATTTCCGCAAAAGAGAAATTGCGCTGTTCCATTTCCAGCACGATCAGCCCGCCGGGGTCGCTGGCGCCGGTTATTTTTCCGAGTTGCCTTAACAGTTCGGGAACCAGTATCACGCCTATGAAGTCATTTTCCTTTTCTACAACAGGCACTACACTGAGATGATAATCATTTGCTGTCTGCACGGCATCGATGAAATGCATATTACCATGAACGGACACTTTGGAGAAATGGGTGCTGACGGTTTCCAGGATAGTTGTGTCGTCGATATTCAGGAGATCGTCTTCGAACACGAGCCCCGTATATTTTTCTTCCTCGACAACCGGGAGCTGCTTAATACTGTATTCCGTCATCAGATCCATTGCCAGGGCGGCGGAGTCCTGAAGCTTTAGTGTCGGAATCGAGGTTGATATCAGTTCTTTATTTAGCATCTCAACTGTATAGTTATGAAATATCCGCCAATGTAGACGCCGGTTATCAGGCAACCGCTGCGGGCGCGTTGAGTTTTGTCAAAAATTTATGAAGAATTTCATTGAACTCAACGGGTTTTTCCATCATGGGCGCATGGCCGCATTTATCGATGAAGTGCAGTTCGCTAGTTGTAATGAGCTTATGAAATTCGCGTCCCACGAAGGGCGGGGTGACCGAGTCATTGTTTCCCCAGATAAGCAGCGTGGGCTTCCTGATCTTGCTGATCTCATCACCCAGATTGTTCCGTATGGCCGATTTGGCGAGGGCAATTATTTTGATGGCCTTCAGCCGGTTGCTGACCGTTTCATACACTTCATCGATCAGTTCCTTGGTAGCTATCGCCGGGTCGTAGAAGGTCAACTGGGTCTTCTTGGTAATATATTCGTAGTCGCCGCGCTTGGGATAGCTGTCGCCCATGCCGCTTTCGAACAGCCCCGAGCTGCCGGTGAGGATCAGTGATTTGATCCGTTCGGGATGCTTGAGCACGTGCAGCAGGGCCACATGGCCACCCAGCGAGTTTCCCAGCAGGTGCACTTCTTTAAGGTCGAGGGCATCGATAAATTTATTAACGAATTTCTCCAGTCCCCCCACTGTGGTATGCAAAAGGTCGAGTTCGAGCAGCGGAAGCATGGGTACCACCACTTTATTATGGTGCCTGAAATATTCGATAAGGTCCGAAAAATTACTAAGCGCCCCAAACAACCCATGCAACAATACCAGAGGTTCCCCGGTTCCTTCTTCAATAAACCTGAATTTATCTACCTGTTTGATCTGGTACTCCATCAGTTCGTCTTCTTTCGGTTTGAATAATCGCTAAAGTAATTGTTTTACAGTAAAAAAGACAGTAGTTTGATGTGTATCAATGGTTTTAGCCATCCATACACCTTTGAAGAAGCTGTGGCTTCTTCCGTTAAGAGCCTTGTTTTTTCAGCGAAAAGAATGATGACGCTAAAAATAAATGTATATAAAAGTACATAAAAAATAATTCCCCCGAGCCGGTTGGCCCATCCTAACAGGCTGATCTCCACAACCTTTTCTATGAGTTTGGCGCCCAGATGGATAAGTATGACCACAATGAAGAAGACGATGATGAAAGAAAGGATGGAGAGCCAGCGCGGGTTGATATAATCTTTAAGATATTCAGCGGCAACGCTGGAAAACTTTAGTGCGGCATACAGGCCAATGACCCACCCTACGAGTGAAAAAACAGCGATGATCAGCCCGTTACGGATGCCCTTGAAAAGGGCAATGAGCATCGCTAATATGAAAAGGGTGTCTATCAGCATCGCGTGGCATCATCATTTTGACAACAGTTCCTTTACCATCATGCTTATCGTTTTTCCATCGGCTTTACCGGCCAGTTGTTTATTGGCCAGGCCGATAACTTTTCCCATTTCGGCCGGTGAAGCGGCGCCGGATTCTGCGATGATCCGGCTGATTTCGGCTTTCAATTCTTCTCCGGAAAGCTGCCTGGGAAGAAATTTTTCGATCACTTCGATCTCCTCTTTTTCTTTCAGTGCCAGGTCGGGGCGGTTTTGTTTTTCAAAGATCTCCAGCGAATCTTTCCGTTGCTTTACCAGTTTCTGCAGCAGCTTCAGCTCGTCTTCGGCTTTTAATTCACCTCCTGCGCCTTCGGCGGTCTTCGCAACAATGATGGCTGCCTTGATGGCGCGAAGGCTCCGCGTGGTCTTTTCGTCTTTGGCGAGCATGGCCGTCTTGAGCTCGCCCATTATCTTTTGTTCGAGATTCATATTTTAAGAGGCTTTATTGTTTTTTAATTGTGTTTCCTGGAACCGGGTATAAAAATCCTTTGCGAACTTCTTCATATCATCCACCATTTCCTGGTTGCGTGTGGCCCGGTCGTAGGTATCGGCCATCGACATCAGGGTCTGGTAAAAGAAATCGGTCATTTCATCCACCATCATGTCGCGGGTCCACAGGTCGATGCGGAGGGCCGTCTTGTCGGCGCCATCCCACAACGAAAGGATCATGCCTTTGGCTTTACGGGCCTTATCTGCGGTGCTGTCGGAGGCAGACCAGGAGATTTCTTCGGGCATCCGGTTTGGGTCCAGGGTCACATCGATCTTAATTGTTGACTGCATGCTGCAAATGTATGGAAAAGAGAGGGCCTCGGGGTTCTGTTACGCTACAGAACCGGCGATATTGCTTCGGAAAATACCAACAGGCGGCACGAATTACGTTAGTAATAGTCCTTTGCAAAGCATTTGCGCCTTTATTACATTTGAAGTACGTCCGAAATCCAGATCCATAAAAAATCAGTATACTATGAAACAATGCTACCCTAAAATCCCATTATTCATAGCGTTCTTTACGCTGATCTTCTATCATCCCGAAAGCTCGTTTGCCCAATGCATGTGCTCTGACGGCACCCCCGCCAAAACGGAAGTGCATACCATGAGCCTGTCTTTTCCCAGCAACTCCGTGGCGCCCCTCACCGTGCCTCAGTTCCAGCCTTCCGCCGGTACCCTGATGTGCGTGAACGCGCAGGTGTTCCTAACCAGTATCGTGCGGATGCGCTTCGAAAATGATGACGTGGTGCCCGTTGTGGGAACCGTGCGCTATATCCGTTCGGATACATTGACAGGCCCCGGGATCAGCCCGCCCATTACCGGAACCTATCTCAAAACATATGGCCCCTATAATCTCGGCCCGACCGATGATGTTCCGTACAGCGGGCCCGACTACGTGATGATCGGCCCGGATACGGTATACAACGACGTGCTGTATGACGTAACTACATCGAATGTGGTGGCCTATCTCGGCAACGGGACCGTCACTTTTAACTATGTATCCAACGTGTCCACCGATGCCAAAGGCGCGGATTATTATAATTTAGGTACCACCCCGCAAAACAAGCTGCGATTTGTGGTGTCCTACTCGTATTGCGATGCCATAGTACTGAAATTAAACCTGAAAAACTTCCAGGCCATACTAAAAGACCCTCAAAATGTGTTCTTATCCTGGTCAACCCTGAACGAGAATAAAAACAATAACTATGAAATCGAACTCAGCGAAAACGGTTCATCATTCAAAACCATCGGAACTACCCCGGCTAAACCTGCTAATGGTGCTTCAGCAGAATACAACTATCAGTACCACCCTGATCAACCTGTTGGTGGGAAACTCTACTTCCGCATTAAGCAGGTAAACGGTAAAACCGCTGCGTATTCGGATGTAAGGATCATCAATATGGGCTCCGATGCCTATCCGGGCTTACGCATCTATCCGAATCCCGTGGTAAGAAATATCAATCTTGAATTTGACAGGCCCCTGAGCGGCGACTTCAGGATAGAACTGTCTAACCAGGTGGGGCAGATCATTTATACCACCCAGACCCGGATGAATAACAACGCGGCCCTGCAGGTGCAGGTAAACAATCCTCCACCCCCCGGGGTGTATTATTTGCGCGCGACCCAGGCGGGAACGAATAAAGTTTATTCAGGAAAATTGTTATTTACCAAGCTGAATTAAAGGAATAACATATTTTTGCCTGATATGTACACTTTATCGGATCTGGAATACAATACCGGCAGGAACATGCTGGTGATGCGTGAATATGGCCGGCATATTCAGAAAATGGTAGAATACCTTCTGACCATTCAGGACAAGGAAGAAAGGCAAAGAAATGCGTATGCGGCCATTGAGCTCATGGGTTTTCTGAATCCTCATCTTAAGAATGTCGAAGACTTTCGCCATAAATTATGGGATCACCTGTTTCTTATCTCTGATTTCAGGCTGGACGTTGAGTCTCCCTATCCCATTCCTACCAGGGAAACGCTTAAAGCCAGGCCCGAGCCGCTCCGCTATCCCAGGAGATATCCGAAGTTTGCGCACCTCGGCAAAAATCTTCAGACAGTGATAGAAAAAGCATTGAAAGAAGAAAATCCTGAAAAAAAGCAGGGCTTCGCCAATGCGATTGCTTATTATATGAAGCTGGCTTACAGCAACTGGCACAAGGAAACCGTGCATGACGATGCCATCCAGGGCGAGCTCAGCAATATTACCGAAGGTCAGCTCGCGTTTACCAACACGCCGTTTGTGCGTAGCCCCCGCCCGAACGAGGGAATGAATGAACGAAGAAACTTTAATGATTTCCGCGGCAAAAGAAACAACAACCAGAAGTTTCAGAATCGTGGCCGTAACGATAACCGCGGAGATAACAGGGATAACAGGAACGGCGGCGGAAAATATAAGAACAACAACAATAAGCGATTTAAATAAGCGCGTATTGACAATATAATGACCCCGGCAGATTAAATTCGCCGGGGTTTTTCTTTTAAAAAGCAGTTTCACGCAAAGGAATCAAAGAGTTATTTTGCGCTTCCTGATTTTCTCTTAGCGCCCTGGCGTGAAACCGCAACCCAATAATATATCAAACGATCATTCATGAAAGCTTTTGAAGTTACCGGAGGAAAAAAACTGAAAGGCGAGATCGTTCCCCAGGGAGCGAAAAATGAGGCGCTGCAGATTATCAGCGCCACCCTGCTGACCGCT
>JBGAJL010000160.1:0-6036 GCA_044224935.1 Flavitalea sp. | reverse complement strand
CAGGCCTGCGGAAGCGATAAATTTCTGCAACGTAATTTTGGTACGGAAAAGATAGAAGAGCATCTCGAAGAGATCTTTCCCGGAACAAAAATTGGCAGGATGGATGTGGACAGTGTAAGGGGCAAAGAGGCACATGATAATTTAATCCAATCGTTTGAACAGGGAAAAATACAGATACTGGTAGGCACGCAGATGGTGGTTAAGGGGCTGGATTTTGAAAATGTGCAACTCGTGGGAATACTGGATGCGGACAGCCTGCTGAGCTTTGCGGATTTCAGGGTGAATGAGCGCGCTTTCCAGTTGATGGAGCAGGTGAGCGGCCGCGCGGGCCGGAAGAATGAAAAAGGCAGGGTGGCGATACAGGTAGCCAACACCGCTCATCCCGTGCTGGGATTTGTTCAGCGGCATGATTACCGGTCGTTCTATGATAATGAAATCGCCGCACGAAGGAAATTCTTTTACCCGCCTTTTTCGAGAATCATTCAACTGACTTTTAAGCACAAGCTGAAAGATATTACCGATGCCGCCGCCGGTTATTTTTTAAATTTAATCCGGCGCGATTTTGGGCAATACCTGGTCGGTCCCGCTGAGCCTCCGGTAAATCGGGTGCGAAACCAGTTTTTAATGGAATTACTTGTAAAATTGCCTAAAGATGCGGCGCTTGTAAAACGCTGCAAACAGGCAATACTGGAACAGATAGCCGTTTTACATACGGAAAAGAAATTCAGGAGTGTTGTCGTAATTATCGATGTGGACAGGTAATCAATAAATAGTATGCTGATCAGAGAAAATTTTTCCTTAAAGAACTATAATACATTCGGAATTGACGCCCGCGCGCGCTATTTCTCAGTATTTTCTTCCGCAGATGAATTGGAAGAGCTGCTTTCATCTGGTTTTCCCGATAACAGTTCTCTGCGCGAAATACCGGAAAAGCGTTTGATCATCGGTGGTGGAAGTAATATCTTATTTACCCGGGATTTCGATGGGCTGGTGTTGAGAAATGAGATTGGCGAAATAGAAATCGCAAACGAAGATGAGCATCATGTGTACGTGAAGGCGGGCGCAGGCACAAACTGGCACCGGTTTGTTTTATACTGTATTGAAAGGGACCTGGCGGGCGTAGAAAATTTGTCCCTGATCCCGGGAAGCGTGGGTGCCTCGCCGATGCAGAATATTGGCGCCTATGGAGTGGAGGTGAAAGATGTTTTCCATCAGTTGGAGGCTATGCATATTTCCGATAGAAAGATTGTTAGCTTTTCGAATCTCGATTGTGCGTTTGGTTACCGTGAAAGTGTTTTTAAGAATAAATACCGCGACAGATTTGTGATCCTCAGTGTCACATATCGTCTGAATAAAATACCCCGGTTCAATACCAGCTATGGAGCAATAGAGCAGGAGCTGGAAAGAATGCATGCAGAGCCTTCGGTAAAAAATATTTCGCAGGCAGTGATCAATATCCGCCGCTCTAAATTGCCCGATCCTAAAGAAATAGGTAATGCCGGCAGTTTTTTTAAGAACCCTGTTGTATCCGCATCGAAATTTGAACGGATAAAAAATGATTATCCTTCCGTTCCGGGCTATCCGCAGCACGACGGCAGTATTAAGCTGGCAGCCGGATGGCTGATTGAGCAATGCGGCTGGAAAGGATATCGCGACGGCGATGCCGGTTGTCATGCAAAGCAGGCCCTGGTGCTGGTTAATTATGGACATGCCAGCGGTGAAGAGATCTTCGAATTAAGCACGAGAATATTGCATAGCGTGCAGGAGAAATTCGGCGTTCAGCTGGAAAGGGAAGTGAACATTGTTTAGCTAACTGAAGTCTTTGTCGATATCTTCGTCCGTATAGGATGCGCTTCCCAGGTTCAGCATCGATCCCATGAGGTCTTTAAATTCAATTTTATTATCTACGATTCGCTTGCTGATCATTGAATAAGACGACAACCCGTGTAATACAAACTCCATTAATAACGCCGCTTCTTTTTCATTGGCATTCTTAAAATATTTTTTCACCAGTGCGTGCAGGCCATCCACTTTATACAATTCCCGGATCCGTTCTTCGTCTTTACTGTTAAAAAACAGGTTGAGTGCATTGCCCTTGTCGAACCAGCTTTGTACGGAGCGATAGGGATTTTCTGTCACCTGCTGCTGGGTATTTCTTTTCTTCTTCACTACATCCGGGTTAGGAAAATAGGTTACAAATAGCGAACGTATCGCTTTCTCCAGCAGATTCATCGCCACCTGGAACGGGCCCTCCTGCTCTCCTTCATACACCAGTTCAATTTTCCCGGTAATAGATGGAATAATGCCCACCAGGTCATTGATCCAGACCTGGGTTTCTTTTTCCTTATTGATGATGGCCCTTCTTTCGGCGGCGCTGTAAGCATTTTCCAACGCAGAAATACTCAGCCGGGCTGATACACCGCTCTTCTTATCCACGTATTCACTTGTGCGCGCTTCAAAAGATATCTGTTCAATTAACCGTTTTACCAGGTCGCTGATACGTACCCGTATGCGCTGGTGCTCATGAATATCGGCTTCCTGTTCGGTAATGGCCAATGCTGTTTCAATGGTTTTGGGATAGTGCGTGAGGATCTGGCTTTGTATGCGATCCTTCAACGGTGTCACGATCGATCCACGGTTCGTATAGTCTTCCGGGTTAGCTGTAAATACAAATAATATATCCAGCGGCATTCTCAGTTTAAAGCCCCGGATCTGTACATCACCTTCCTCGAGGATGTTGAACAGCGCCACCTGTATCCTTGCCTGCAGATCGGGAATTTCATTGATCACGAAGATGCAGCGGTTGCTTCTTGGAATGATGCCATAGTGGATCACCATTTCGTCGCCGAAGTTCAGTTTTAAATTGGCAGCTTTTATCGGGTCGATATCGCCGATAAGATCTGCTACGCTTACGTCGGGAGTTGCGAGTTTTTCTCCGTAGCGCTGGCTGCTGTGCAGCCATTCAATGGGCGTATCGTCGCCCTTTTCTGCAATCAGGTCGCGTGCATATTTCGAGACCGGTGCAAGCGGATCGTCATTGATCTCGCTTCCGGCAATAACCGGTATATATTCATCCAGTAATTGCGTCATCTGGCGGGCCATCCTGGTTTTTGCCTGGCCGCGCAATCCCAGGAACAAAATATTATGACGGGAGAGGAGCGCCCGCTCCACATCAGGTATCACGGTTTCTTCGTAACCAATAATTCCATCGAATGAGGTTTGATTATTGTGCAGCCGGTCTACGAGGTTGTCCCTGATCTCATCCTTTATTGATTTTCTCCTGTAGCCGCTTTTTTTAAGTTCGCCGAGTGTTTTGATCTTCTTATTGTTCATATGTTCTTCTGCAGGTATTATTATTCGTGTTGAATTAATTTCAAAATACTGTTTTTCTTTTACCGCTTTCAAAATCACGGAAGATGAATGCGCCGAGTTTGTCAAGCGAGGCAAAGAATGCTTTGCCGTTATTTGTTTCCGTAAATTCTTCAACGAACCGCTGTAAATAGGGGTCGGTGGCGATCATGAAGGTGGTGATCGGGATTTTCAGTTTTTTGCATTGGGCCGCAATGTTCAGGCAGCGGGTTGTTATTTTTCTATCGAGGCCAAAACTGTTTTTGTAATAGCGTTTCCCGATTTTCAGGCAGGTAGGTTTCCCGTCGGTTATCATGAATATCTGCTTGTTGGGATTTTTTCTCTTTCGCAGAATATCCATTGCCATTTCAAGGCCGGCCACCGTATTGGTATGATAAGGTCCCACTTCCAGGTAAGGCAGGTCTTTGATTTCAACGGGCCACGCGTCATTTCCGAATACAACGATATCGAGCGTGTCCCGGGGATATTTTGTAGTGATCAGTTCGCTGAGGGCCATGGCCACTTTTTTCGCCGGTGTGATGCGGTCCTCGCCGTATAGGATCATCGAATGGGAGATGTCGATCATCAACACCGTGGAGGTCTGCGTTTTATAATCGGATTCACGTATTGCGAGATCATCTTCATGCATGCTGAAGCTGTCTATGCCGTGGTTGATCTGTGCATTACGTATGGAGGCGGTGAAATCGATTTGTTCAACGGTGTCGCCGAACTGGAAAGGCCGTGTCTCGGGATTTATTTCATCGCCCTGTCCGGGCTTGAAGGTCTGGTGCTGGCCTTGTTTTGTTTTTTTCAGCTTCCCGAATATTTCTTCCAGGGATCGCTTACGGATGCCCTGTTCTGTCTTTGCCGTGATTTTTATTTCGCCAATTTCAGGATTCTCTTTAATGTAGCCTTTGTCTTTAAGATCCTCGATGAAATCGCCCATACCGTAATCCGGGTTTGTCATCTCATATTCTTTATCCAGCTGGTTCATCCAGTTCAGTGCTTCGCTCACGTCGCCGTTGGTATGTGTGAGAAGCTGCATGAATATGTCCAGCAACTGTTCAAACGCGGATTTGCCTTCAGCACCGGGATCAAATTTCGAAAAATTGTACCCTTTCATACTCCTCAAGTTCGGACATAATAGACAATAAAAAAAGTTTGAGATGTGGCCCGGAAGCCGGGCATCTCAAACTTTAAAATTTTTATATAGCGGATTATTTCGCGGTATCTTTTCCGGCGGCGGGAGCCTGCTGATGCTGAAGGGAATCCGGCCTCAGCTCGGTTGCTGTTCCGGCCACCTTGTATTGCTGGCGCAGTTGCTGCAATTGTTGCAGTAGCTGGTACGATGAAACGATGTCGGGTGCAAATGTTCTTTGCTTATCCGATAAGTTGCCGCCCCTGTTATTCATCATTGCGTATGCCTGTGCGGCAAGATCAGCGTTATCCAGCTGCGTATCGCCCAGCGAACGATAGTATTTCATCTGCTGTTCCAGGTCTTTCCTTACCGAGCGATCTACTTTTGCGGCAAGCGCCATGTCTCCGCACATGTATGCTGCTTCAAGAAAGTCTGCGGAAATAGCATTATGGAAATTACCGCGGTTGGAAGTCATGCCATAGGGCATATTGCTTTCCAGCACGCCATGATCGTATTTCTCAAGTACCTTTTTCGCAGAATCTTTCAGATTGTATGCTACAAGCGCTTTTGCCAGCGTTGCATGGGCAAGACGAATGCTGTTCAGATGCCTGCGGTTCTCTTCATCGAAATAAACATTGTTCTTATCCGCATTTCCGTAAGCAAATTTGTCCATCACATTTTTATAAGCGACGTTCACTTCCACGGGGCTGCTCTCCACCGGCACCAGGCGATAAGACAAGCCTTCCATGCGCACATATTTTTCAAGACCCAATGATTTCAGTTCCTGGGTAGAGGTGAAATAGATCGGGCGCTTCCATTTGTTGGCGGCGATCACCGCCAGCACGGCCAGATCATTTTTCTGCAGGTAATTCTTCTGCAGATCTATTTTCAATTCACTAACGATGCTGTCACCTGCATTAAAGGGCATTATTTTCTTAACCGCTTCGATATCCACCGGAACAGAAAGCTTTTTAACGGGAAGCACATTGGCCTGGTCGCCGCTTTGCATGCTGACGAGATTTTTCTCGTCATCGCTGCTTACCACGTTTCTGAGAAGCGTTTCCAGGTCATAATATTTATTCTGGTCATACCCCGGTAAAGGATATACAGGCACCACATTTCTTTTGTTCCCCTGGATCTGTTCCGCGGTGAAGATCACATCGGCGGGAGGGCTTTGGTTTACTTTATATCTTAACTGGTTGATGTACCAGTCTGTTCCGAGCAGGCTGTAATTAATCACGCGAAGGTCGGGGCGGATGCCTTCCACTTCTTCTCCGTACCACAGCGGATAGGTATCGTTATCACCGAAGGTGAACAGGATCGCGTCTTTTGCACAGCTTTCCATGTAATCTTTTCCAAGGTCACGCGCCAGCACTTTCTTGCTCCGGTCGTGATCATCCCATTCCTGGGAAGCCATTAACACCGGCACGGCCAGCAGACAGATCAGGAACGCGGCGACAGGTGCGGCCACGCCTTTGAGTGATTTTTGCAATTTCTCCGTCACCCACAGCACGCCGAGCCCGATCCAGATCGCAAAGGCATAGAACGAG
>JBGAJL010000024.1:0-44514 GCA_044224935.1 Flavitalea sp. | reverse complement strand
AATGGAATACCCGACAGGAAGCCGGGAGCTGAAGATATGAGCGCCATGGTATATTCGGGCCAGCGGGACCCTGTTACGAACATTGGCCTTACCAATCACATAGCATATAAAGGATTCAGCATTAATCTCTTCCTGGTCTATTACGGAGGTCATGACCTACGTGCGCAACAGGCTTTTGCAATGACACAGGGCTTGCCCTATCGGCCGCTGCAGAGCTATTGGCTGAACAGCTGGACACCTGCTAATCCGAACACCAATGTCACCGGATTCGGACAATATGCAATCGGTTCAGTACCCAGTGAAATACAGTATGCAGATATTTATGTGCGCCCGGCGGCTTTCATCAAGCTCAGGAATGTTGTTTTGGGCTATGATCTGCCACGTCCGGTGATTTCTAAATTAGGTATGAAGAATCTCGCACTGCGATTGCAGGTTAATAATCCCAAACCATTATGGGTGAAGAATGATATCGGGATCGATCCCGAAACCGGGGGCCTTCGTCTTCCAACCTCCTTTGTTTTTGGAGTTAATATGAATTTTTAAAGTACAACAGAAATGAGAAAAGCAATATATACTATTTGCCTGGGCCTGTTCATTTTATTTACGGGCTGTTCGAAGTTCACCGATGTGAAGCCTAAAGGCATGAACGTACTTGACAGAGTTGAAGATCTGAATCAGGTGCTCAATTATTCTTTCACGCAATATGCTTTTGAGTTCCGCGATCCTATGGCACTGGTGAACGATATGATGCCTGATGGCGTTAATATACCTGACCTGCTCAGCTCTCCCACAATGACCCTGAATAAGGCAATATATACATGGGATGAATCTGCTGACAGGGCATTGCTGACTATAGATGACCGTCATTATGAAGGCTTTTACAAGGTCATTAATACTGTGGCCAACCCGGTGTTGCTGAACGTGGATAAAGCAAAGGGCGACCCTGCCCTTGCAAAACGTTATAAAGCTGAGGCCTACGTATTGCGCGCATACATGCATTATCTCGTGGTTATGATGTATGCCAAAGGATATAATCCTGCCACCGCGGCCTCTGATCCGGGTATTCCTTATATCGAAGAGAACGACCAGATAAATGTTCCCAGTAAAAAGATCACCGTACAACAGGTATACGATAAGATACTTGCAGATCTTCAGGCTGCGCTGGACCTGAACAGCCTGGTAACTGTGCCTATTAATAAAATGAGGATCGGTGTGGCTTTTGCACAGGCTGCAAAAGCACAGGTGCTGATGGCGGTGCGCGATTATGATGAAGCGCTGAAAGCGGCCAAAGCTGCGCTGGCTATTAATAATTATATAGAGGATTATCACGATCAGCTCAATGCGGATGAATTTGAGCGTCCTGAAATGTCGAGCCGTGAGGATATCTTCTATGCGAGTTTCTGGGAGCTTTTTGCGCAGGCCCAAACTCCTGAACTGGCAGCTGCCTACGAGCCGGGAAATATTTTTTATGAAATTTATCCCAGGGGAACCAATTACGGGCAACGGTTCTACGGTTTACCTGATCTTCAATGCTTTGCCTCAACAAATATCTGCTTTAACAATGCCGGCCCGGGTACGGTGGATATGTACCTGATAAAAGCAGAGTGCCTTATCCGCGATGGAAAGATACAGGAGGGACTGGATGTTCTCGATACGGTTCGCAAGTGCAGGGTGAGACAGGATGTGTATCAGCCGCTCACTGCTGCCAGCATTTCCGAAGCGATGAAGTATGTGAAGTATATGTCGAGAGTTGAAAACTTCTTCAGCTACAAGAATTACGCGAACCTCAAAAGATGGAACACGGAAGACGCTTATAAAGAAGCAATCAGCAAAACCATAAGCTTTACTGATCCCCAAACGCAGGAAGTCAAAACATACAGCTTTACGCTCCAACCCGATTCACCGCTTTGGATTTTTCCTTTTCCCCAGTCGGCAACATCCTACAATCCGGATCTGACACAGAATTATTAGAAACATAATGCGGAGCCGCCCGGGACATCCCGGGCGCTTTGCATTGAATGCGACTGTAAAAAACAGGTAATGCATAGGTAAAATTGTTAACCCCGGGATAGTTTTTGCAAAAGGCATGATATTTTTCTTCTTCCGTTTGGGTAGTTTTACCTTATTGCAAGGTAATTGCTTTGCAAAATATCTCTTCGCATTATGAGAAGCCTGTTTAAAGCATTCATCACTTATTTTCTCCTCTTTTGCCTGTGCGATATAAATGTATCGGCACAGGCAGACGGGGCATCCGCTGTTAAAGAAAAAGCGGTTGGAATGTATATTCATCAGCATTGGTCCTATAATCATCCTTATGCTGCCCGCACATGGACGTTGGAAGACTGGCGCGGCTACCTGGATGGCATATACCGCCTGGGATATAATAACATCCTTATCTGGCCAATGCTTGAGATCATGCCCAATCCCCTGACGCCAAGTGATGAAGCAAACCTGAAGAAGATTGCAGCTGTGATAGAGATGGCTCATGAGCGTTTTAATATGAAGGTGTCGATTGTTTTTTGCCCTAACGTATCTCCTAAAAGTGAGGAAGGCAGTAAATACACATTCGAGAAGAGGCCATTCTTCCATACCGATGAGCGGGTGGATCCGGGCGATCCGGTGGCATTCGGTAAATTAATGGAATGGAGAGAAAAACTATTTCGTCCGCTAGCCAAAACCGATGGCCTTACTATCATCGACAGTGATCCGGGCGGTTATCCCAATTCTTCGAATCTTGAATTTGTCTATCTTCTCGGAGCGCATCGCCGTATGCTTGACCATCTGAGGCCCGGTATTAAACTTGACTACTGGGCAAATTTTGGCTGGGAATCCTATGGCAAATTTTATGCTACCGGCGAACTCAACAGGGGCGCTCCTTCTGAAATCCGCCGAACTATCGAACTCATGTCCGAACAACGCCTGGAGCCCTGGGGCGTGGCCAGCGGTTATGGTCCTGATATTGCCGATTCACTTGGAATGGGAGATCGTGTAATATCTTATAATTACGGCGCCATTGAAGGTGAACCCTCTTTTCCCTTCACTTTATTCGGAGGGGACAGGGCATACAACGCCGGAAAAAATGGGGGTCAAAGAGGCGTAATGGGTAATGCGCAGACACACTGCATTCAATTGCCTAACACTTTTGCTTTTGCAAGAGGTGCCCATGGGCTTCCTGTTGAAACCAAAGATTATATTGACTTTGCCAATAAATTGATTCCGGGACAGGGAAAGCTGATTGTAGAAAGCTGGCAGGCGTTGCAGGGTGATGATATAAATAAGATGGGCCATTGCATCAGGCAACTCACTACTTTAAAACTTAATTCATTGAAAGGCGGTTCCCTGCAGGGGCTTATTTTTGGAGATCCGGCACGATTTATAAATGATCTCCTCCTGCAATTAAAAACAGCCAGCACACTGTATGATATGAAAATTGCTGTAAATACAACAGCAAAAAGAGAAATCATAAAAAAGAAATTTGCCGCCTTTATCAGCGCTGCAGAAGCATGGCAAAGTAAACATGGTTACAGTAATCACTGGTATTGGCCTGCCATGCAGGAAACTTTAGCAAAATTCGGGTCAAAACAATTGGATGCAACTCTTGCCACTCTGACCTGGGTAAGCGATGAAGGTGAAACACCTTTCGATAAAGTGAAAAACGGATTGGCACGCCTCGAAGATTACACACCTCGCCTGATTGCATCCATGAAAATAGCATTAGGGGAAATGGATAAATAAAATAAATACAGGCTCCACATTTTATTTAATTAAGCGTCTTATATAATATTCATAATCCATAAGGTTTGCATCCTATTGCTTCATCTGCATATTTATAACAAAACTATTGCTGATTTTATAATTTAAAACGGGATAATTGTGTTATAATTCGTGCAAATACCAGAACATTTCTTTTTGTTCTATAAAATATCTTTATCAGGTTAACTATAATTAATCCCCAAAACTGCTTATTATGAGAATGAAGTTCTTCACTTCTTCGTTATTGAGGAAGCAACTGCTTTTCCTTGTGATCTTGAGCTGTTGCTGTACAATTGCTTTTTCGCAATCGATAACGATTACCGGTACAGTCACGGATTCGCTGGATGAATCAGCGATGCCGAATGTAACCGTGCTGGTGGCTGGCACCACGAAAGCCACGCGGACCAGTCAGAGTGGTAAATACAGCATTGCTGTCCGGCCTGGTTCAGAGTTGATATTCAGTCATCAGGGATATGGAGAGAAAAGAATATTGGTGACCAGTGCTACCATTGTGGATGTGCAGTTAGCCAATGTGAATAAGGAAATGAATGAAGTGGTAGTGGTTGCTTATGCCAAACAGAAAAAAGTAACTGTCACAGGTGCGATATCTTCGGTCGGCACCAGAGAAATTAAACAAAGCCCGGCGGCGAATCTGGCCGTTTCATTAGCCGGACGTTTACCGGGATTGACAACGCTTCAAACCAGCGGAGAGCCTGGAAGGGATGTGACTTCATTATTTATAAGAGGCAGGGCCACTATCAATTCAACGTCTCCAATGGTATTGATTGATGGGATAGAACGTGATCTGACATATATAGATCCCAATGAAGTCGAATCAGTGACCATTCTCAAAGATGCATCATCCACGGCTCTTTTTGGTGTAAGAGGAGCAAACGGAGTGATATTGGTTACCACAAGAAGAGGAACCTCGGAAGTGCCACAGATAAATTTCAGCTTCGAAGGCGCTGCGCAGGATTTTCCTGATTTTTTTAATATGGTTAATTCATATGACTATGCATCCTTACGCAACCTGGCATTGACAAATGATGGCCTGTCCGCACAATTTTCCCAAAAGGCATTGGAGATGTATAAAACCGGTGCCGACACCGCGAATTATCCCAACACCAACTGGCGGGATGTGATGTTGAAGAATTTTGCTTTGCAGCAACGATACAATCTGAATATTTCCGGCACGACAAAGAACCAGGCCATGAAATATTTTGTCAATGCGACATACCTGAACCAGGGCGGGCAGTTTAAAATTGAAGATGGATTGCCTTATGATCCATCTTTCAAACTTGACCGGTATTCGTTCCGGTCCAATATCGATTTGAAACTCAGCAAAAGCCTGAATATATTTCTCAATGTGGCCGGTTACCTGGAAAAGCAAAATATGCCGATGAGTATATTGAACAGGCTTGGCGACGTTCCCACCCAGCTTGCGGGTATGTCTCCGGCTGTTTACATCGTATCCTTCCTAACAAGAGTGCCTGCCAATGTGCCGCTGCTCACTCCCGGAGGCGATGTTACCACCGCAGCAAACATTGACTGGCCGGCCTATGGATTATTAAACAGATCAGGATACGTTAAGCAGACAAGAAGCAATGTATTGGCGACTTATGGAATGAAAGAAGATTTAAGCCGGATCACCAGGGGGCTGTCTGCGCAGGTTGTTATGTCATTTGACACCCGGTCAATTAATAACCTGTATGGAGGAAAAGAGTTTGCGAGATATATGCAGGTGATTGTTCCGAATGCACAGGATCCGAATGGGCGGGATTCAAGTTATTTCGCGCAGTACGGAAGCTGGACGAATACTCCTTTGAGTATCGGGGGCAGCAATGACTTTTCTTCTATGTCCAACCTTCAGGCTTACCTGAATTATGACAGATCGTTCGACAAGCACCATGTGACGGGGATGATCCTTTATCAGCAACAGCAGAATATCCGTGGTATCAATCTTCCCTATAACCTGCGGGGTTTCTCCGGAAGGGTTACATATAGCTTCAGCGATAAGTATTTAGCAGAATTTGATGCCGGATACAATGGATCGGAGCAATTTGCAAAAGGTAAACGGTTCGGTTTCTTCCCGGCGGTTTCTGCCGGATGGGTAGTCTCCAATGAAAGTTTTCTTAAAAACAGCAAATATATATCACTCTTAAAAATCAGGGGCTCATACGGATTGGTAGGCAATGATCAGTTGGGTGGAAGCCGGTTTCTTTACCTTGATGACATTCACTTAAATCCTGGAGGATATTCCACCAGCTTAGGGCTCGGACAGTATATTGGTATAAATATGCTGAAGAACGCTAACATCACCTGGGAAATCGCAAAGAAGACCAATATTGGTTTTGAACTGGGATTGCTGCAGGATATTAACCTGGTTGTGGATGTATTTAAAGAACGAAGAGAGAATATACTCAGGACCCGGTCTACCATTCCAATTCTCAATGGGTTTCCGATCAGTGTCCTGCCACCTGCCAATGTGGGTGTAGTTGAAAATAAAGGGTATGAAATTGAATTGAATTACCGGAAGGCAATTTCAAACAACCTGTCAATACTTTCGAAGCTTAATTTAAGCTATGCAAAAAATAAGCAGATCAACGCTGATGAACCCTTGTTAGCACAGGATTTTGCGTACCGGTATCGGTCCACTGATTATCCTTTGGGGCAGAATTTCGGATACGTTATCGATCGATATTTTACAGATGAAAATGATGTGTCAAATTCTCCGGTTCAGCAAGTGGGAGGGCATAACTCACGTCCCGGAGACTTTAAATATGTGGATCAGAATAAGGATGGGATAGTTGATGCGAAAGATATGGCTCCTATCGGATACACTGCGGTGCCTGAATACACTTATGGCGCAGCGTTCAGCATAAACCAGAAGCAATGGGATGTAAGCGTGCTGTTTCAGGGCGTTGTCAACGTTGGCCGTTACCTGAACGGAAGCGGTATATGGTCGGGGGCAGGATTTACAAATTATTCTGATTGGCACCTGCATAGCTGGACACCTGAAAGAGCAGCCAGCGGCGAAAAAATTCTGTACCCGAGATTAACAACACAGGTATCGCCCGATGAAATACTGAATAATTTCTTTTATGTGAATGCAAGTTATCTGAGACTCCGGAATGTGGAATTGGGATACACCTTTCCACACAGTTGGGTAAGCAGGATAGGAGTGCAGAAGGTTCGAATATACGCCAACGGTCAGAACCTGTATACCTGGAGCAAACTTCCTGTCGGTGGCATTGATCCGGAGCTGCAAACAGCTTACACTTATCCGATTCAGCGGATATTCAACTTCGGAGTAAATGTTACATTCTAAATCATCAAAAACTAAAAATGAAAAAAGTATATATATCTCTTTTTGTGACAGTTTTTGTATTGCTGTCATGCAAGAAAAATCCTTTGGATATTACTCCGGATGGACGGTTAACCTTTGAAGAAGTTTTTAAAGACCCTATTCAGACAGAGTCGTTCGTTAATAAGATTTATGCCAAGATACCGCGTTAATTTTTCAATTATAACAGCTATGGATTTCTGGCCGGCCTGACGGATGAAGCGCTGGATGTGCGCAATACGTTTATTGGCGGAGTGGCCCTGCAATGGCAAAACGGAGCGCTTACCCCTTCCGCAAATCCACTCGCCGGGATGCTGGATTATTCAATCTGGTGGCAGGGAATAGGCCACGCTAACCTGTTCCTGTCTTATATTGATAATGCAAGCATTACGGATGCGGCCAAAAAAAGCCGTCTTAAGGCCGAGGCGCAGCTTTTAAGGGCATTTTTCTATTGGGAGCTAGCCAAACAATATGGCGCCATGCCTGTAGTGACCGAACCATTTAGTGCAGGATTTGCTTTTAACTCCCTGACTCGCCCGACTTTCCAGGAAACCGTGGATTTTATAGTGAAGGATTGTGATGAAGTGATTGCTAATTCGGATATGCCTTTGCGAATTGCCAATGTTTCGGAGAGAGGACGTTTTTGCAAGGCCGTGGCCTATGCAATTAAATCACAGGCGTTATTGTTCAATGCAAGTCCATTATGGAACCCCGGTAACGAGTCCGGTAAATGGGCGGCCGCGGCTCAGGCAGGCAGAGATGCAATTCAGGCCCTGACTGTCCAGAGCGATTACCGGTTGTATAATGACTACAGTGAATATTTTCTGAAAACACAGGATTTGGGCGGTTCAGTGATTGACCATGAAACTATTTATGAACTTCCGTATGATGCAGGAGTGTTTTCTGTTATCAATACAATTCCAACTAACGGGCTGATCATTGGAACCAGCGCCGGAGCCTGTCCATCGCAGGAATTAATTGATAGTTATGAGATGCAAGCCACGGGTGAACCGGCTGTATTGGGTTACCAGGATGGAGATCATTTACAACCTATCATTAATCCCATCTCCGGTTATGATGAAAACAACCCTTACGTTGGACGCGATCCGAGATTTTATGCCACCGTTTGGTACAATGAGTCGCACTATGGTGTTATTAATGGAATAGATCACATGGTTGAAACTTTTACTGGCGGAAGTGATCAGCTGCTTGCTTATCCGAATTTCACCAACACGAGAACGGGTTATTACCTGCGAAAATGGTATGACCCATTAATCCCGGCGAATCAACTGGTGCAGCAATGCAAATGGAAGAAATATCGCTTAGCTGAAATTTACCTCAATTATGCAGAGGCAGAAAATGAAGCCAATGGCCCGGTAAATGCCTACGAGGCGGTGAACATTATAAGAAGAAGGGCCGGGATGCCTGATTTGCCTGCCGGATTAACTAAAGATGAAATGAGAGCGCGGATCAGCCGGGAACGCCGCGTGGAATTTGCGTATGAGGAGCATCGTTTCTGGGACGTAAGAAGGTGGAAGATTTTATCTCAGACCGATAAATTGGTGACAGGCATGAAGATCACCAAACAGGGCGGCGGCTCATTTACTTATGAACGGTTTGTTTCCGAACGCCGGACAGCCGGATGGCAGGATAAATATTTGTTATTCCCCATTCCTCTGTCCGAAACAAACCTGATACCTGATTTCGCGGATCATCAAAATCCTGGCTGGTAATTCCGGATGTGCGCCGTTTATTTTTTATAATGAATTGAGCACTGTAAATGCTCCTGCCCTGTTAACAGAAAAGCGATATGAATAGGATATCATCAACACACTATTCCAGGTGTCTCGTTCCAGCATTTGCGCTGATGTTTATGATATTATCAGCATCTTTCCTTAACAGGGCAGTGGCTAATAATAGTGCAGCCGCTGACTACGTGCTGATTACCGATTACGGCGCCATCGGTGATGGTAATATCGCTAACGCCAATGTCAATGCCACAGCGATGAGCAATGCATTGGCGACGGGTAAAACCGTCAAAATTCCTTACACTGCCGCAGGTTATCATTTTGGAACTAACCAGATCACGGTCGGCTCAGGCCAGATTATTGAAGGCGAGAGCCAGGTGCTGTTAAAATCGACTGCGGCCACCTCACTATTTCGTATGACCGGTAACGATAGGATGTCTGGTATCAGTAATATCTCTATCGACATGACCGGTTCGGGCTCATCATCGACTGCGATCCGCTTCGGTACTAATTCAGCCATTCCAATTTACAGGGTCCGTATATCGAAGATCAGGTTCTCTCATTGTGTTGAAGCCATCGGTGATGAAGCCCATCCCTCGAACTATATCGTCGACGTTATGATTGATGATTGTTTGGCCTGGCAGACCCGAGGCCGTCAGATCTACAGCCGCCGCTCCCGGGGTTTCTTCCTGATCCGCTCGACTATCGTCGACTTTACATCAGATTCCGGCACTGTTGCATGGGAAGGGATCCGCCTCGAAGACTATGCTGGTATTGAGCTCGAACGTGTGGATGTTCTTGGCTGGGGTGACGGCCCGCGGATCTATAAGCCAGGAATCAGTGGAATCGTCCTTAATAATGGTGCTGCACTGTGGTTAACCCGCGTTTTCGCTGACAGCGTGATAGGTGACGGTGTTTTTATTGGTAACACTCAATTCGTTTTCGCGCTAAGCCTTGAATCCTCTCTTTCAATGGGCATCGGCATTATTCTTACAAATGTGTCCAAAGGAGTTTTTACCAATACGCTGATTAATGGTGCATCCATAGTTAATGGAACAGCCGGGGCAGCGGGCCTCTATATGGACAATTGCACCGACAACGTCTTTACCAATACTTACGTGTACAACTGCACGGGATCTGGTGTTTACGTGACCAATGGTTGCGCCCGGAATACTTTTGTGAACAGCTCATTAAATAATAACCTCTTTGGCCTTGCAATTCAAGGTACAGCCGCTACGACAAAATTCCTTGGTGGCAGCATGACTGATAATTCTACTGCTGTATCTAACATTGCCCGGGGCGCCGGCAATGTTATCCGGGATATCACCGGCTACAACCCCGTTGGAGCAATTGCAGTTAAGCCTGCCGGATCTCCCTGGACGTATACTGCAGGTGCATCTCCCGAGACTTTATATTACAGTGCAACGAAGAGTATTTCTTCAGTGACGCAGGGCGGCGTTAATATCCTGCCCGCTGCAATAGGAGCCAATGTTCCGTTCACTACACAACTGGAGCCGGGACAGACAATCGTGATAACCTACACCGGTTTATTGACAGCTAAAAAAATGGTGCATTAAGAATATATGAGAACCTATTTAATTTTTTTATTTCTTACTATTTTTTGTTCCTGTAAGCAAACGCGGGTGTCAACAAATGACAGTAATAAAGAGCCGGGAACCGATAGCCTTATAGTCAGGCCTGAAGTGAATTTTCAGATATTGGCCGTTTATTTACATCCATCATGGCATATAGAGACCAAACGCGATTATGATTTCTGGAAAGCCTGCGGATATAATACAGTTTCTTTTCTGATCACAGGAGTGGAAGTGAACGATAATGTCCTGGCTCCTTTTTATTCCCGTATAATAAATGCCCAACATGCCGGTTTTAAGGTGGAAATAGTTATTCTGTCTAATATAGGTGCTAATGGCTACGGGTTTGATCCCAGGGATACAGGCAAAATGGAAAAGAGGTTGAACGACATTGAATCTATAATCAAAGGACTTTCCATAGCCGACATAATCACTTTTGTTGCCGGAGATCCGGGAGGAAGCCCTGTGGCGATGGGTGAAGCCGGGGTGGACCATTTTCTTGAAATGGCTCTTAAGGTGCGGGAGATGACAAAAGCGCACGCACCAGATGCTTTATTCAATGTGAATTTGTGGGCGATCACCTATTGGGACAGTGAAAATATACTTCCGTCTACTGTTGATTTCTGGAGTAAGGAAACACTATACGGTAAAAAACTGATCTCACTGATCGCTGATCCCGGGTATAAAGATATAGGGATCGAATTTCCCATGCATAACTACTATCGGTCACTGGCATTAAACCTGTATTCCCAGGCGAACCGGGTTCCTGAATTGTTTCCGGAAAAGAGTGATATGGATGAGTTGATTGGAAGAGGTGTGAAACAACTTTGGGCATGGCCTTATTTTTTAGTTGATGAGGTGGACGATGGTTATACGGGATACCTGTTGAGCGGAGTTCATCCCACTCAATCTGAAACACGGTACTTAAATGATGTTGTGAAAAAAATAAACGGGCTGCATCTCAATGGTCTCGTTGTCAACGTGAGTATTGATTCTTCCGGTGTTGAAACAGAAGCGATGAATATATATGCAACCGGAAGATTTTCCCAGGATTCAACATTAACGCCGGAAAAAGTCATTGATGAATTTGCCGCGTTCATTGGCGACAGTGCCTCTGCACCTGTTTTAGCGAAAATACTCAGGTTTGTGGAAAATCACAGTACCTGGGAAGCGAGCCTGCCACCGTCATCCCGTATTCAGCCATTTATGGTGGATTATGCTGATGCCGCTGCGGCTTTAAAGGATCTGGCAGCTGTGAAACCGAACACGAAGCCAAATTTTCCATTGCCGGTTTCCACTTATGAATTCTTAAATCGTATAAAAACCCGGCTATCAGAAATTCATTAAAACTAATCGCATTGTATGAAAAAACCACTCTTTCTTATTTTAATATACAGTGTTTATGGATGGTTGGATTTATATGCCCAGAATAGTAATGAGCGGATAAACACCGTTGGATTATTTGCATTCCATCCCGCGCAGGAAAAGCACTATCAATTTTGGAAAGCATGTGGATATAATACGATTCAGTTTATTGATATAGCAATATCCCTTCCTAAAGAGAAGCGAAAAGAATTCTATGAAAAAACACGGCGCGGCATTGATGATGCGCACAAAGCCGGGCTTAAAGTGGGCATTATTATTCAGTCGAATATATTGCCCTATCCCAAGAACTGGTGGGAGACTTATGACCTGGATAATAAGGATTCGACAGACGCCCGGCTTAATGAAATCAGGGAGGGCGCGAGAGAACTGTCAAATGCTGATTTTTTCACTTTCTTTTCCGGAGACCCCGGCGGATCAACACGGCCGATGGGGTTGAAAGGAGTTGAGAAATGGATGGAAATGTCGCGTAAAGTGCATGAGATTGTAAAGCGTGAAGCGCCGCATGCATTTTATAACGCCAATATCTGGGCAATCACACATTGGGATCATATCGGGATAAGTCCTTTCACCGTTGATTTCTGGGATAAAGAAATCACTTATGGAAAAAAAATTATTTCGGAAAATCATTTTATAGACAAGAACTGCGGAATTGAATTTCCTCTTCATAATTATTATCGTTCGCTGGCCTTTAAAAGTTATGCCGACGCAGATAAGGACCCTGAACTCTTCCCGGTTGCCGCGGATATTAAAAAATTAAAAAGCAGGGGCGTGAAGCGTATGTGGGGCTGGGCGCATTTTATCATTGACGAGGTAGACGACGGCTATACCGGTTACAGCGGCACAAAGCGGCATCCCTCGCAATCCGAAACCAGGTATATATATCAGCTTATCTCAGGTGCGAGGAAAGCGGAACTGAATGGAATGTTCAGTTTCACGGATGGACCGGGCTCCGAAATTGAAGCGATCAATGTATATGCATTCGGAAGATTTTGTGTTGATGCATCACTTACGCCTGCTGCCGCTATTGATGAATTTTCAGCTTATATAGCCAATAAAGATTCAAAGCCTTTGCTGGCCCAGGTGATCCGGTTTATTGAAAATAACAGCACCTGGGAAGCCAGTATTCCGATGAAATTTCAGATAAAGAAGTTTGATTGCAATATAGCAGATGCCACCCAGGCATTACAGCATTTGGCGCTTGTTGTACCTAATCCTGATCCTTCGTTCCCATTGCCGGAGGATCCTGCTGAATACCTGGAGAAATTAAAGAGAAGGCTCGAAGATATTAGGGCCAACGATTCTGCTGTTAAGGCGGAGGCATTGAAAAACCGGCAGGAAGAGAGATTGAAACAGGACTGGGCTTCTCTTAAATACTTCCAGGAAGAAAACAGAAATACAAACGCGGCAAATCCCGGGGAAAGCCGTGCAGTGTTCATGGGCAATTCAATCACTGCACAATGGAAAACCCTGGATGCCGGTTTTTTCAGGGGCAAGCTATATATCAACCGGGGAATCGGTGGACAAACCACCGCACAAATGCTTGTTCGGTTCCGGCAGGATGTCATTGATCTGAAACCTGCTGTGGTGGTTATTATGGGAGGCACCAATGATCTGGCGGGTTTGGGCGGGCTCGTGAGCGTGGAAAACATCTTTGGAAATATTGTTTCGATGGCAGAGCTGGCAAAGGCCAATGGTATTAAAGTGGTGCTGTGTTCAGTGCTGCCTGCATATGATTATGCCTGTTGTCCCGGAATGGACCCTGCACCGAAAATTGCTGATCTGAATCAGCGGCTCAGAGCTTATGCTGAAGGAAATAAGACAGCTTACGTGGATTATTTTTCAGCTATGGTCAATGAAGAAAATAAAGGTATGAAAGCGGCCCTGACATTGGATGGAGTGCATCCCAATAAAGAAGGTTACCATATTATGGAACCTCTTGTGGAGAAAGCAATCCGCAGCGTTCTTATGCTAAAACCGTAACAATACTAAATAAATAGCAGATTGACAGGCGTATCTGGTTTCTATATGTCTTTATTATCTGTGGCAGACTTTTTCAATCCGGCTGTTTCGATTTTATAAATTGCCTCATTGGTTTTAAGGAACGAGTCCGGAGTTATGGAAATCGTGTCAATGCCCTGTTCAACTAAGAACTGTGCAAAGTCCGGGAAATCTGAAGGCCCCTGTCCGCAAATTCCAACTTTTATATTTGCTTTTTTTGCCGATTTGATGAGACGTGTTATCATTTCCTTCACGGCTTCATTTCTTTCATCATAAATGCTGGCTACCAGCGAAGAATCGCGATCCAGGCCAAGCACCAGTTGTGTAAGATCATTTGATCCGATGGAGAACCCATCAATGTGTTTGGCAAATTCATCTGCGAGGATAATATTTGAAGGGATTTCTGCCATTAAAAAAACCTGGAGTTTATTGGCGCCGCGCTTAAGCCCATATTCCTCCATTACCGTGTAAACGGATAACAATTCCTTCACCGTTCTGCAAAATGGGATCATAACGATTACATTGTCCAATCCCATTTGTTCACGAACCTTTTTGATAGCCTTGCACTCCAGGCCAAAGGCTTCTTTATAATTCTCCGAATAATAGCGGGAAGCACCGCGCCATCCCAACATGGGGTTTTCCTCTTTCGGCTCAAAGTGTTTACCGCCCAGCAGATTGTAATATTCATTACTTTTGAAATCGCTGAAGCGGACAATAACCGGGGCCGGATAAAAGGCTGCCGCGATTTTTGCAATTCCGTACGACAATTTTTCAATGAAGAACGTTTCACCACTGTCAAATCCTTTTATTAATTGTCTGATCTTTTGTGATAGCGCTTCGTCGTTGAGGATAGTATGATTCAGCAATGCAAGCGGGTGCGCCTGGATAAAATTATTGATGATAAATTCTTCTCTCGCCAAACCCACTCCTTTTCCCGGTAAATTGGCAACATGGAAGGCCTGTGAAGGAGACCCCACATTGAATAAGATGGTTGTTTTGACCGGCGGTATTTCATTTATTTTTGTTTCACTTAACGAAAAATCGAGCTTACCCTTAAAGACGAGGCCCTCCTCACCACTCGCGCAGGAAGCAGTGACTTCCAAATCATCAGACAAAAGCTCAGTGGCATTGCCACAGCCTACAATCGCGGGCACACCCAATTCCCGGGCAACAATGGCGGCATGACATGTGCGCCCTCCTTTATTGGTTATAATTGCGGAGGCCTGTTTCATAATGGGTTCCCAGTCGGGGTCAGTCATATCGGTTACAAGCACACTTCCTTTTTTGAAATCAAAATGCTCGCCTATCCGCTTATCCAGCGAATACATAATATTCACCTTCCCCTGCCCGATCTTATTACCTACGGCAATGCCCTTAAGGATTGGCTGTTGCTGCTGCGCGGATTCATCGAGTTTGTATTCAATAAGAATGTCATGGTCTTTTCTTGAATGTATGGTTTCCGGCCTTGCCTGTACAATGAAAAGCTTTTGATTCAGGCCATCGATCGCCCATTCCACATCCATGGGGCACCAATGCCCACGCAGCGTCGAATAATATTCTTCAATAATGCAGACCCATTGGGCCAACTGCAGGATCTGGGAGTCATTCAGGCAGAACTGATTCTGCATGGATTTATCAACCGGTATTACCTTTACTCTTTCGTCAGGATCATCGCCATATATCATCATCTGATCTTTCATCCCGATTTTTTTCTCTAAAATAGCGGTATAGCCTTCTTTCAGTTTGGGTTTGAATACGATAAACTCATCAGGAGAAACACTTCCCTGTACGACCATTTCTCCCAGGCCGTACGAGCCGTTTATTACCACAACTTTTTGAAATCCTGATTCGGTATCCAGTGAGAAAGCAACGCCTGAACTTCCCAAATCGCTTCGGACCATCTTCTGTATGCATACGGACAGGCCAACTTTGAAGTGGTCAAAGCCAAATGTGGCGCGGTAACTGATCGCCCGGTCGGTAAACAGTGAAGCAAAACAATTCCTCACTCCATCCATAAGCGCAGCAGGCCCCCTGACGTTAAGATAAGTTTCCTGCTGGCCGGCGAACGAAGCATTGGGTAGGTCTTCTGCTGTTGCCGAAGAGCGAACTGCCACGTCCGTTGCTTCCTGCGAATACAGTTTTGATAATTTGTAGTAAGCGGTGATGATCTCGCTGCTGAGCTCCCTGGGAAAAGGGCTGTTGCGAATCAGTTGCCGGATAGAAAGACCACACCGCCGGAGGGATTCAACATTGCTGTGATCGACCCCGTTAATGAGCTCTCTGATTTTATCATCCAGTTTATTCTGAACAATAAAACAGTTATATGCTTCCACTGTAATAACAAAACCGCCGGGGATACAGATGCCTAATGCGCTTAGCTTTGAATCCATTTCCTTAGCGAAGCATTTTTTCCGCCTACCAGGGAGATGTCGTTAATGCCAACACTGTCCAGATCTAAAATCAATTTTTTATTATCCATGGAAACCACCAATTTGAATCAAAAGGTAAAATCGTTTATGTGCTGTTATTATACATATGTTAGCATGGTTTGTCTGCATCTTATCTAATTTGAATTCATTGCTCATGTTTTATTAAACAATGTACCTGAGCTGAATTATTAGGGAAGATTATTATTATTATTATTATGGTAGCATTAGCCGGGGAGAAAAATACAGCGATAGTATTCCGGATAATTATTTAATAAATCCTGTTAATATATCAACAAATTAAACTTAGGCAGAATCTATTTTTAGGACAACGCAGATTGTATTTTGAGGAATGGTTCGATTATTATTTTAAGCCTACCATCATACGATTCTTATGATCCCATACTTTTAATTTAAAACAGGCAATGATATCTTTCGGATGAAGTGAAGTTGTCTTGCATCTTTGCAATTCGGGAAATTTCTCCATCACTTCCGGTAAACGGTAAAATGGTATCCTTGAATTTAAATGGTGAATATGATGATAGCCGATGTTTGCAGTGAACCAAGCCATTACAGGGCCCATCTTCATATAACTGGATGATTCCAGCGCTGCCTTCTCATAGGTCCATTCTGTATTACTGCTAAACTGTACGTCGGGGAAATTATGCTGCGCGTAAAATAAATAAGAGCCTAATCCAAATGCCAAAAGAAAAGGCACAAAGAACGCCAGCAGCCATGCTTCCCACCCGACAAAAATAAATATGCATACAGCCGCTGCTGCGTGCAATATCAGTGCAAGCAGGGAGTCCCAGTGTTTTTCGGGGCTTTTTGCGAAAGACCGGTAACACATTCCAACAATAAACATGCTGAAATAGCCAAGACCGATAGTAACAGGATGGCGCACAGCGAGGTATAATATTTTTTCTTTCCTCGACAGGCTTTCATATTTTTCTTTAGTAGCAATGGGGAAAGATCCGATGCTTGCGCTGAATAATTTCGAGTTATGCTTATGATGGTGATCGTGCGATCTTTTCCAGATGCTTGCCGGTGCGAGCATGTAAATACCGAATATCGTCATGATCACTTCGGCTGCTTTCGATCGGTGCAGAATTGTGTGATGTTGATAGTCGTGATAGATAACGAACATACGTACCAGTAAAAATCCGGCTAACAGGCTGCTCAAAATTCTCAGCAGCAGGTAAGGTAAAAATATCGTTCCAGCCAGGCTTAGTAACAATAAACCCAGTGTCGACAAAGTAACGTACCAGCTTTTGCTCCTTATTTCGGAGGTAAAGGGTTTCGTAGCCAATATCAATTCTTTCCCGTGTAGCATATTCTTCTATTGTTCTAAAAAGCAGTTAAGGAATAATTTTCTTTTTTATGTTTCCATCGCCGGTGAGTCCATAGCCAGGTTTCCGGCTGTTCCATGATATCTTTCTCCAGTCGTTTCGTGTGAATAACAGTAATTTCTCCGGGGGCCGCATCATCGGGAATCGTCAATAATTCAGCATCCAGCATGTAATATCCTCTTTTTATCCGCTTTACGGATACGTACACCACGGGCAGCTCCAGTTTTTTCGCGATCTTTTCGGTTCCTTTAAAAATACCTGTATCCTGGTTCAGAAACGTCATCCAATAAGCGGTTTCCGGTGGCGGGCTCTGATCGGCAATGAAAGCGGTGGCATTGAGCCCGGCTTTATTTTTTGCCATATCCCGGAAAGTGTTCTTCATGTCGATCAGCCGGGTACCGAACCGCGTTCTCATCCTGATAACGAGTTTATTGAAGTGTTGATTGCTTAGCGGATGATAAATAACATATAGCTGGTGTTTGCAACAAAGGCTGAAGGTGTTGCCCGCCCATTCCCAGTTGCCCTTGTGCCCCATTACGATCACAAAACTTTTGTTTGCCGCTGCCAGGTTATCGAAAAGGGATTTGGCGTTTGCGGTGATACCACAATGTTTTAACATGGAGGCCCTGCTGATGGTCAGCGTTTTGAATGTTTCCAGGAACAGGTCGCAGAAGTACCGGTAGAAGGCCCTGCTGATCTGATTGATTTGTTCTGGTGATTTTTCCGGAAAGGAGTTTTTCAGATTTGCCAGCACCACTTTCTTCCGGTAGCCCGCAACCGTAAAAAGCACAAAGTGCAGGATAAATAATAATAGACAAATGCCGCTTATTTGTAAGGGTTTTAAATGAGGTTTATTCCTGTTATGCTGCTTTCGGGGCTCCGTCTTCAACATACGTATTTTTCCTCATATCTGCGGCTTATTTAATGTTTATTGGTTCTTTATCTTAAATCAATATTACATGGATGCCGTATTACGAATAGTGATCCCGGAAAAAGCAGCCCGTCTTTACAGCTTTAAAACTGCCCTCATAGTTGAGAGTGTGTTTATAAATAATTGATTATTAGTTATTTAGTTAAGTTTTCTATTGAATCTGAAAGCAATGGGACAGAGGGCCCACCTGTTTAGTTAACGCGCTCTGAAATACCATCCACATCCGACCGGATGGAGATATTACCGTCGACGGATATTCCCGCTTCATTTGCTGAACTGGATTTCAAACCAATAGTGGCCATCTTTATATTGCGAAGGTTTTCTCCATCCCTGGTGCCCGATATCAATTGAGCGTATGGAAAGCTGAAGAGCGCACCCATTCCTCCAACCATTTGTATATGGCGGCAAATAGTGAAATCATTGCCTGATCCCAATATAAAAGAGCTGCTCAATTCTTTTTCTCCTTCATAATATCCAATATACTTAACAACAATAGCAGTGCCATCCTGTTCTGATAACTGGAGCGTAAATCCCGTAGGGTTGGTGTTGCCAACCGGCGTTCCGGTGCCAGGTTCACTGTAATTGTCTCCATCAAATCTCCAGGGCGCCAGTTTGTATTTGCCTGAAATTGCAGGCGGATTGTTTCCCGTATGGATAATAAAGCCCATTTCTTTTGCTTCATCGAGGTAGGCTTGCGAAACAATGTCGGTCAGCTTTGTATAATCCTGGTCTTTTTCGGAAGACCCGTTTTTCTTTTGGCAGGCGGTCATCAAAAATGTCAGGGTAAGAAAAAAATTGAATGCTTTCATTTGTGCTTTTTGGTTTACGGTTAAGTACAGTGTGACTGTGGGACACCTCGTTTTTATAGTATTTACCGGTTTCTGCCCTTATATCGTAGCGTAAGCCGGATGTCATCAGCTACTGGCGGTCACGATTCCTTTCTGCTCGTAGCCCGGTCATTCTTTTTGTTCTTATCTTTGAACAAGCTCAAAAATTACCTATGCATATAAGAGCCTTTTCCTTATTTATTTTGCAGCCTGTTAATTTGTACCAGTGCATGCAATAAACATCCTGATTGCTGAGAACGCCCGAAAATAGGGTCCGGTAAACTCTTTTATTATGTTTTCATCTCCTTCAAAATAAGTGTCATGAATTTTTGGATCAAACCAGCCTGCTTTCTGGCTACCTGTATTATTTTGATTGCCTGCTCACCTGCAAAGCGGGCGAGCATGACAAACAGGAAGAGTGCAGGCCTCTCGAATAAAGTAATTGCGCATCGGGGTGCTTTTAAAAATACGGGTCTTCCGGAGAATTCCATTGCGTCGCTCAAAGCCGCGATAAATCTGCATTGCGGAGGTTCTGAATTCGATATTCAAATGACGGCCGACAGCGTGCTTGTGATAAACCATGATTATACACTGCAGGGACTCAATATTGAAGCAAGCACCTATGCGGAACTGCTGGAAAAAACATTGTCGAATGGAGAGAAGATTCCGACACTCGAAAGTTATTTAAGAGCAGGTCTCGGCCAAACAACCACGAAGCTTATTGCTGAGATCAAGCCCTCGGGGGTCAGTAAAGAACGCTCCCTGGTGATTGCCGGGAAAGTAGTGGAGATGGTGAAGCGGGAAAAAGCAGACCCCCTGGTTGTGTACATTTCGTTTGATTACGACATACTGAAAAAAGTTCAGCAGCTTGATCCGACGGCTCCGCTACAGTACCTGAAGGGAGATGTTCAGGCCGCACAGCTGAAGGCCGATGGGATGGGCGCAGACTACCATTTCAGTATTTTTCAGAAAAATCCCAATTGGATAAAGAATGCGAGGGCGCTGGGCGTTGTCGTCAACGCGTGGACGGTAAATGATCCTGCCATTATGGACAGTCTGCTGGCGCAACGGATTGATCTTATCACTACCAACGAACCTGAGCTGCTGCTTAAGAAACTGGGTAAATAGAAGAAATCTTCAGGTTCTGTACGGCCCATTCCCGAGGGCATAAGTCTTTCCGCATACATTCGGATTATATGATAACCTGCCTGTGCCAACAACAAAGCAAGGATATGAATAAAAAAAGCAGCCTGGTTCCCATACTAAACATTCAGGAATTCAGAAAAGGACAGGAGGCTGGCCGGGATGAGCTTTTGTTCAATTTCCTGTATGGTGAAAAACATATTGAGAAACCGCATAAACATGATTTTTTCGTCATCATACTTTTTGAAAAAGCGAAAGGGATACACACGATAGATGCTGTGGATTACGATATCGGTAGCAGGCAAATACACATACTTTTTCCCGGACAGGTTCATAGGTGGGATATTGAACGCAAATCTGTGGGGTATCAGTTAATGATAGAAGCATCATTCTTTGAACAGTTTGCACCTTATTTCCGCTTTTCCTTTACCAATTACCAGAATCATCCTGTCATAACGCTTTCACCCGGTTCTTTCCGTTTGCTGCGGTATGAGTTTGATGCTATCAGGAGAGAATTGAAATGTGCTAACCCACTCCGGCAGTTGATTACGGCCCGATCGGCGGTAATTGCATCTGTTGTAAGCAAGGAAGCTGAAAATACTTTTACAGAATTTAAGGTTTATCAGTCCAACCCCCGCCTGGCAAAATTCAATATGCTGATTGACGAATATTTTAAAGAGCAAAAACTGGTGACCTTTTACGCGAAGAAACTGCATATCTCGGCTAATTACTTGAACATTCTCTGCAAGAGAAACCTGAGAATTTCTGCTACGCAACTCATTCAGCAGCGCGTGTGTCTGGAAGCAAAACGGCTGCTGCATACCACTGGTTTCAGCATCAAGGAAATCGCTTTCGAAATAGGCTTTACGGACCAGGCCTATTTTTCTAATTTCTTCAAAAATCAAACAGGATTAAGTCCTACCGGGTTTCGGGAACAGTTATAAATATTACAAGTGCCGGAAGAAATAGCACAATCTTACCGCATAGATGGATTGTACTTTTGTATTTCCTCCTCTCGATTTAAAGTCAGTTAAAGATAATAATATGACCCAGTCATCACTAACGCGTAAGAAATTTATTCAGAATGCGGCATTAAGCATTGCAGGCGCCACATTTGCACCCACGATTGTATCTGCAGGAAGCAAAGCAGCAATAACAGAACAAAAGGATATAACGACAGGTAAATCGGTTAAAAGCTATACTATCAAAAACGTCCTTTTGGAAACAGGTTTTGAATATGATGGTGATGAAGTGATCGCAACGAAGACCGGGCTTTTTTGCGTGGAAATAGAAAATGGAAAGATCAAAAAGATAAGCCCCAACCAGCCTGATGGCAGTGCCGTTGATGCCAAAGGTATGCTGATGCTGCCTGCATTTAAGGACATGCACATCCACATGGACAAAACCCGTTACAGCGAAAAGTGGCAGGCAAGAAGGCCCGTGTCTGGCGGTATAAAAGGCATGATCGCCCTGGAACAGAAAATCATACCTGGTTTATTGAAAGACTCTACTGCCAAGGCAGAAAGAATGATCGAGTTGCTACAATCGAAAGGAACGGCATTTGCCCGGAGCCAGGTAAATATTGAGCCCACTTCCAAACTGGATTCATTGAAACACCTTCAACTGGCATTGGAAAACAAAAAGAATGTCTTTGGTGCAGAACTGGTGGCGTTTCCGCAACATGGTATTTTTTATACGGGTAGTGTTCCATATATGAAAGAAGCCGCGAAAATGGATGTTGATTTTATAGGTGGCGTAGATCCATACACTATTGATGGCGCTATTGAAAAGACAATGGATTTTACAGTGCAGTTGGCATTGGACAACAATAAAGGTATCGATATGCACCTGCATGAGCAGGGCGATTCGGGGTTAAAAACAGTGGAATACCTGATTGATAAGGTAAACGAAAATCCTGTACTCAAAGGAAAAACCTACCTGAGCCATTGTTTTATTTTAGCAACGCTCGATAAAAGCAAGCTGAGTGAGGTTTCTGAGAAACTGGCCAATGCGCAAATCGGTATCAACTCAACTGTTCCGTTTGGCGGGCTGATCATGCCGATCCCGACGCTGATGAAACACGGCGTAAAAGTAATGACCGGCAATGACTGCATTATTGATCACTGGAGCACATACGGATCAGGAAGCGTTTTACAAAAAGCAAATGTTGCGGCGCAGCTATACGGGCCATCGACGGAATTCGGACTATCGCGCATGTTGAAGTTAGCGACCGCAGGGCCTCTGCCGTTGGATGATAAAGGCGTGCAACAGTGGCCTAAGGTTGGAGATGCAGCGGATCTGGCTTTCTTACATGCAAGCTGTTCCGCCGAAGCCGTTTCGCGGGTATCTCCTGTAACATCACTGGTATACCAGGGAAATATTGTCTTTTAAAAAAATTGAAATGTATGAAGCCGGTCGTTTTATTAATGGCATTGAGCTTATCTGTTGCCACCTGCCGTCCGGCTCCAATAAGAGAACAGGTAAATGCCGGGATAATGAAAGAGAATGACATTGTACGCTTAGTAGAGAAAAACGACCTGCAAGGAGTAGAAGCAGCATTGAAAAATGGTACAGGCGTAAATACAACAGATAACAGGAAACGGAATCTGCTGCTCATTGCTGTTAGCGGCCGTCAAACTGAAATGGCTAAGTTGCTGGTGAAATATAAAGCTGACGTAAACCAGCAGGCCGATAACCTGGATAGTCCTTTTCTCTATGCAGGAGCAAGCGGTCAAACCGAATTGGTAAAGCTGTGTTTAGAAAACGGAGCAAGGTTTGACATTTTCAATCGGTACAACGGTTCTGCGCTGATCCCGGCCTGCGAGCGCGGGCATATTGAAACAGTAAGGCTTTTGGCAAATACCAAAGGATTTCCTGTGAACCACGTAAACCGTTTGGGCTGGACAGGACTAATGGAAGCCATTGTTCTGGGTGATGGCAGCGAAAAATACCAGGAGATCGTTCAGATATTAAAAGATGCCGGGGCAAAAATGGACATCCCGGATCACGATGGCGTAACGCCATTACAACATGCACAACAAAGAGGGTTTAAAAAAATAGCAGCCATATTGAAACCATAGAACTTATTACTCGTAGCAATAGAATCTCTCTTCAGAAAACCGAAGCAGGCAGGGGTTAAAAAAAATTGAGAACCCGCAATTACGGGGGAGAATTCATATAAGCCATGCTTTCGCATTTCTTCAATTAAGGAAAAGCATCTCACACCCAAAAAATTTACTGGACTCCGGAATTTGCCGCATTTGATAGTCGGTTCAATGCGTAGAGCAGGATAATGCCATGGCGTAAAATATATCATTTCAGGCAGAAAATACCCTTTGCCCTGCTTCTGTAACGATGGTACTTCGCAGTATCAAAACAAATTTATGGAATCAGTAAAAAAAGTGTTTTTAAAAAAGTGGGTAACAGGCAGCATAGCTGTTTACTCCGGTGCATTAGGTTGTTTGCACCCGCTCATTGCGCATGGGCTTACCGGCGATCATGATAAATTGTTAACAACCCCGCAGTTTATTATGCATACCCTGTCTTTGTTTGTTTTTGTGTTCTTACTGGTAAGAACGCAGCAAAGAACGTTTCAAATGATAGGGAATCAGAAGACTTCCGCCGGGCTCTGGCCATTTTTATTCTTTACGCCCTGGGTGTTCTGGCTCGGCTATTATACCCTGTTCGTTCCCTTCGACATATTGTTCATGTTCCTGTCAATTGGCATCATCAATGCGATACAATTAAAACCGATGGTCAGATTTCCAACGAAATGGGTATGGCAATGCATCACCGGATATTTTCTCGCAGCAGTAGCGGGTGTTGTTATCGGACTGGGCGCTTATCTGCATTACTACAGGAGTTTGCCGGGGATTGCGAGGGATATGGCCACCTGGCTATCCATCAGCATTCCTGCTGCGCTCGTTGTAGCGTACTACTTCAAATACATTTTGGCAATCCAGGTGCCCCTGCCCAATGATGGCGTGTCTGATAGCATTCCGGAACAGCGGGTGCAGTTCCCAAAAGTTGCCTGAATATCCCCGGTGAATGAATAATTAAAATTATTACAAATGAAATACAATATATACAGTGTGCTGCTGCTATTTATCTGCAGCAGTGTTTTAACATCCTGCAGCAAGGATGGCAATGACAAAGATATGCCCGATGGCCCCGGAACAGAAAAAGGCATGGTGAGAGGTGTGGTCATTGACGCTAACAATATTCCCTTGCAGGATGCCCGTATAACGGTCGAGCATACGGTATGGTATAACAGTTATCTCTTTGCTTCCAGTGATCATGAAGGAAAATACCGGGTGTCGTTGCCCGACGATCCCGCAGGCGACTGGACGGCTAAGGCCCAGCTGACCAGAACGGCTTACGGACAAACCTATAAGTTTGACCTGGAACCAGATAAAACCGGAAGCTTTAATAAAGCAAGCGGTGCTGAGCGGAACTTTAAATGGAAGCTCAGCGGCCAGCGTCCGGATGGCGCCGGTTATTATGGTGCGCATGTTGACCTGTACCCCTTAGGTACAGATGTGGACATCACAAAAGTCAAACTATCATTTATTCCTTTCCCGGGCGAGGCCAGTATAATTGATGGAACCGTATCCGCTTCATTTGAAAGGCCGGTAGAGGACATAGCCGGCACCTTTATGGTAAAAGATATACCCATTGGAAAATATATCATTAAAGTGATGTATGCAGGTAAAAAATTATTGCTTAACAATCGCCACAGCGATGATGACAACGAAGAAAGCAAGACCGTAGTTTTCGGCAAATACGGCTACCTGGGTGAAACCGAGTACAACGCTGAGTTCTATGTTACAGAATAGGATTGTCCCCATGCCCACACTTTCCCTTTTACTATAATCCATCAAAAATAAAATATAGTCCATTCTTTACTTACTATAACTAAGCCAACTTTAGATGACCCAAGGGAACCCGGAAGCCATTATATTTGATAGATAATAATGGAAGAAAGAGTACGAAAATGAATTTTAAAACAATTTTTCGAATACATACTGATTTTAATGTCATGAAAAGACTGTTTGGTTTACTTATCATAAGCTTTATCTGTTTGGATGGCGCCCGCGCTCAGCATATCACTGATGAATCAAAAGTTCAATGGAAGGGTTTTGAGAAAACCATATTCAAATTTGATGGAATACCGGCGTTTTACGTGTCTCCTAAAAAAGCGTTGCCTGGTAATCCCTGGATATGGCAGGCCCATTTTCCTGATTGGCATACCCAGGTGGACAGCATCTTGCTGGAGAGGGGATTTCATGTGGCGTATGTCAACACCAATGATTTGTTTGGGCATCCCAAAGCCATGATGATATGGGACAGATTTTATGATTATCTCACTAAAGAAAAAGCCTTTTCAACCAGGCCTGCACTGGAAGGCGTTAGCAGGGGCGGCTTATATGTTTACGGATGGGCAAAACGGAATCCTTCAAAACTTAGCTGCCTTTATTGCGAAGGGCCCGTCTGCGATTTTAAAAGCTGGCCCGGTGGCAAAGGCATAGGAAAAGGGTCAAAAAAGGACTGGGAAAAATTAAAGAGCCTGTTTGGGTTAACAGAAGAACAGGCGATGGAGTACAAAGATCAGCCTAAAGAAGATCTGGAAGGACTGGCTTCTTTCCGCATTCCCATTTTGCATGTAATTGGACTAACCGACTCTGTAGTGCCCAATGAAGAAAACACTTTTGTGCTGGTGAACAGATATATAAGGCTTGGGGGAACGGCTACCGTTGTGCCCATGCCAAGGGAAATGCCGGGCAATAGCGGACATCATTATTATATTGAGAATCCGGAAGCGTTGGCTGATTTTGTGTTTACCTATGCTGCCCATCCCAAACCGACATTGCCATCAGAGGATTTTATCTATCCTTATGGAAACCTGGATCACGTTTTACACCGCATTCAGAGCGGGCAGGATATAACAGTTGCCTTCCTGGGCGGCTCCATTACATACATGAACGGGTGGCGTCAAAAAGTTTGTACATATTTATCGGAGTTGTTTCCTAATTCGAAATTTAATTTTATCAATGCGGGAGTCTCCTCGCTGGGAAGTGTGCCTCATGCTTTCCGAATGGAGAAAGAATTGCTGTATAAAGGAAGGATTGATTTATTGTTTGTTGAATCAGCGGTTAATGATTATGCCAATCATACTCCCGAAATACAGCAACGGCGAGCACTGGAGGGGATAATTCGCAAGGCATATCAATCCAACCCAATGATGGATGTGGTGATGATGGCTTTTGCGGATGAATTTAAACTTGCAGACTACCAGAGTGGTAAGATACCAACAGCGGTACAATCGCATGACGAGGTTGCGAAATATTACAAGGTTCCGTTTATCAACCTTGCAGAAGAAGTGAACAAAAGAATCGATAATAAGGAATTTACATGGGAGTATGATTTTAAGAGCCTGCACCCGGCTCCTTTTGGCCAGGAGATTTATTTCAATACGATTAAAACATTTCTTCGGAAATCATTCATAAAGGATAAAATAAATGCACCTTCTGCAATTGTTTTATCCACCCCAATGGATAAATTAAATTATGCAAACGGTGATTTTTTGCCACTTGAAGATGCAATAAAGAAAAAGGGATTTACGGTGGATGCTTCATGGCATCCGAGAGACAGTGTGGCCACAAGGGAAGGATTTGTTGATGTGCCTGTGTTGGTTGGGGATAAACCGGGCGATTACTTCCAGGTTCCATTCCAGGGAACAGCCGTCGGCATTGCAGTTATTTGCGGACCGGATGCCGGAGCCATAAAATACAGCATTGACGGAAAAAATGAAAAAAGAGTGGATTTGTTTTTTCAACCGCATAGCGCATACCTGTATTTTCCACAATATCTGATGTTGGGTGATGATTTAAAGAAAGGCAGGCATCTGCTGAAAGTAAAGATTGATCAGGAACATAATGAAAAATCAAAAGGCAACACGGTGCGGATTGTGCATTTCTTCCACAATGGGTAATGGCATCAAATAACAGATATCACCTCTGTCAGTTTGATATGGCGCCTGTAGTTTAATCCATCCTTTTTGCAAAATCGTCTATTTTCATCTTAGGGGTCTGTGGATAATTTGCAATTGGGGAAGGGTAGGAAATCCGGTTTTTTATTGGAATAATGACGTATGGTTTCATTTTATGGAGTTGAAATAGAAAAGATTTTGAAGTGTGAGGGCTACTGATCTTAAAAGTGATAATTGATTATGAAATTTGGTCTAAGGAACAATTTAGATAAAAAGATTATTTACTTGTGTCTTTGGCAACTGTTATTGCCATACATGGTTTTTGCGAACGACTCCATTCCCAAACCATCGCCGGCACAATTAAGGTGGCAGCGTTCGGAACTGGCAGCGCTGATCAGTTATGACTTACATGTGAGTGATGGCAGGAAATACATTCAGACCATGAACCGTATAACACCTGTTGAAAATTATAACGTTTTTAATCCGGAGAAATTGAATACGGATCAATGGATCCGTGCAGTGAAAGCTATGGGAGCAAAAATAGCGATCCTGACCGTGACGCATGAAACAGGTTTTGCGCTTTACCAATCTGATGTAAACCCATATTGCATGAAAGCGTTGAAATTCCAGGATGGAAAAGGGGATATTGTCCGTGATTTCGTTGCTTCCTGCAGGAAATACGGCATTTTGCCTGGTCTTTATATAGGGATTCGCTGGAATTCTTTCTTGGGGGTTTACGATTTCTCTGTCTGCAATGACAGCAGCGCGTTTGCCAGGAACCGTCAGAAGTATTATAATCATTTGTGCGAGGAAATGACAGCAGAGTTAATGTCACGTTATGGTCAATTAGCTATGGTATGGTTTGACGGCGGCGCTCATGGCCCGGAATTGGGGGGAGCGGATATATTGCCGGTTGTTGAAAAATATCAAAAGGATATAATCTTTTATCATAACACCCAACGGGCCGACATTCGCTGGGGTGGAAGTGAAACGGGTAAGGTTTCTTATCCCTGCTGGGGAACTTATCCTTTCCCGTATTCGCATTCTACAAATCAGGAAGTGATTTATAAAAACAAGTTCCAGTTGCTCAGGGAGGGTGATCCGGATGGGAAATATTATATGCCGGCAATGAGCGATGCCCCTCTTCGCGGTTACAATGGCTATCACGAATGGTTTTGGGACGCTGGAGAAGAAAAGGGCATTTTTCCCCTTCAGGACCTGATGGATATGTACTATAGGTCAGTGGGCAGAAATTCCACCCTGATATTGGGCCTGACACCTGATGCAGACGGATTGATTCCGGAGGCGGATGCCAAGCGAATCAAGGAATTCGGAGACGAAATTAAAAGACGGTTTTCAACGCCCATCGCCAAGATGTCGGGAAAGGGAAACAGTCTTATACTGAACCTTCCAAAGTCTGAAAGAGTGAGCCAGTTGTATATTATGGAAGATATCGCCCAGGGCGAACGGGTAAGGAAATTCAAGGTGGAAGGAAAAACAGATAATGGTTGGCAAACGCTTGTTGAAGGGAGTTGCATCGGACAGAAATTTATAGCAAAACTGAAGGGAGCCGAAGTTTCTCAGCTCAGACTGACCATTTCAAAAAGCAGGGACCAGCCATTAATCAGGGAATTTGCAGTGTTTAACAGTGACAATAACTGATGTAAAAAGAAAGTTCAAAACAGAAAGAATCATACAATGCATTCATTGCATTGTATGAACGGTTAATATTTATATTAATTTATACTAAACCCATTTTATGGAGAATGCTAAAGAGCTATCTGATCGATTAGAGAGATGTCATACGGGAGCTCTGTACGATGTTTTAAGAGACATGGGCTATCCAAAGCAGTTCCTGCCAAACACGATAAGACCTGTGAATGTTCAACATAAAATAGCGGGGCCTATATTTACTGTATCCGGAAATGTTGAGCTGGACATTGATAAAGACACCTCATTACTGAAGTGGTGTGAAATGTTATCGAAAGCGCCATCGGGGCATGTATTGATTTGTCAGCCCAATGACGATACAGTGGCCCACATGGGGGAGCTCTCTGCCGAAACGCTTACTTTTAAAGGTATAAAAGGATATATTGTAGCGGGTGGGTGCAGGGATACCTCTTTCATCGAGGCTATAGGTTTCCCGGTATATTGCAGCTATTTCACGCCTAAGGATTTAGTAGCTACCTGGTGCGTGAAAGAGCTCGGAGAAAGTATTGTTATAGGAAATGTATCTATTCAAACAGGTGACTATGTGCTTGCTGACAGGGATGGGATCGTTATTGTGCCAAAAGAAATAGTATTGGAAGTGATAAAGAAAGCTGAGATGGTACTGAAAACGGAGAACCTGGTGCGCAAGGCCATTCTTTTAGGAACGGATCCGGTAGATGCCTATCTGGAGTTTAGAAAATTTTAATGATGCAAAGGAAATTAATAAAATTACATCGGTTCGACAATGTATTGATAGCGCTGGCGGATATCGATCAGGGAGAGTGGATAACCGTTGAAGATAAAGTGATTCAGGTGAATGAATCAATCGGCATAGGGAACAAAATAGCCGAAAGGTCTATCCAAAAGGGACAAAAAATAGTCAAGTATGGTGTGCCTATCGGATCGGCAACTGAAGCGATCAATATGGGGGCATTGGTTCATTTGCATAATATGAAAAGTGATTATATTCCCACTTACACTATAGAAAAGGAATATAGAGAAGGCATTAAAGAAAATGAAAATGCAGTATAAAGGATATTTGCGACAGGATGGCCGTAAAGGAATTCGTAACTATATTCTGGTGGTTTACCTGGTGGAATGTGCTCATCATGTGGCCAGAGAGATCACGCAGCATTTCAGGAATGCTCCCGTTCAACTGATTGGTTTTGCCGGTTGCTATCCAAATGAATATGCTGATCGCATCATGAACGCTTTATGCACACATCCCAATACTGGCGCTGTTTTGCTTGTTTCACTGGGCTGTGAAAGTTTTAACAGAAAGCGCCTTGAGTCTAATATTGCTGCATCCGGCAGGCCAGTCCATACGCTTGTTATTCAGGAAACGGGCGGAACCGGAAAGACAATTGAAGAAGGTACGATTTGGGTGAAGGCTTTTATTGACAGGCTCAAAGATGTTCCATTGTCGCCAATGGCTGTTGATGATCTCATGGTGGGAACAGTGTGCGGGGGAAGCGATGCGACAAGCGGCCTTACCGCAAATCCGGCTGTCGGCCATGCTTTCAACCGGTTGGTAGCGGCCAATGGCACTGCTGTTTTTGAAGAGACAGGGGAGATGATTGGTCTCGAATCGGTGATGAGTAATCGTGCTGTCACTCCTGAACTGGCGATGGAATTGAAGAAATCGGTGGAAAAAGCATCGAGGTATTATACATTGATGGGGCATGGAAGTTTTGCACCGGGGAATGCCGATGGAGGATTAACCACTATCGAGGAAAAATCGATGGGTGCTTATTGTAAAAGTGGTGACTCCCCGATAAGTGGCGTGATTAAACCTGGCGACAGGCCCCATAAGCCCGGGTTATACCTGATGGATGTGGTGCCCGACGGTGATCCGAAATTTGGTTTTCCCAATATAAATGATACCGCTGAAATTGTCGAGATGATTGCAAGCGGCTGTCATCTGATTCTTTTTACAACCGGAAGAGGCTCTGTTGTCGGCTCGGCAATATCACCTGTTATAAAGATATGCGCCAATCCTAAAACGTATCAGAACATGCGGGAAGATATGGATGTGAATGCAGGTGTTATTCTGGAGGGAGAGGCAACTGTTGCCGGAATTGGAGATGAAATTTTTGATTTAATACAAAAGGTAGCTGCAGGTGAGAAAACATGTTCTGAGCGTTTGGGCCATCAGGAATTCATTTTGACATATAAAATATTTTCACCGCTTGGGCCTGCCTGCTTACCCGTCTGAGCAAAGAAGACTGATTAGCCGTATGGAATTAAAAACAAGTGCATCTTCTGATCTATTGCAGGAGAGCAGGCACATTTTCAGAGGAAGAGTGTTGGTGTTCAGCCTGTTTTTCCTTTGGGCGCTCACAGCAAATCTGCTACCTGTACTTATCCCGCATCTGAAAACGGCTTGCCACCTAAGCGTCCTGCAATCGTCGACAATAGACTCGGCCTATTGGATCGCTTACTTTTTAATTGCTATTCCGGCAGGAATGTTTATGAAGAAATTCGGGTATAGAAAAGCTATAATAGCGGGCCTGTTGCTGGCTGCCCTGGGCGCTTTTCTGTTTTATCCTGCTGCAGAATCACGCTCATTTGTTTTCTTTCTCTGTGCACTGTTTATTTTGGCTGCGGGAATGACCTTCCTGGAAACTTCTGCCAATCCATTTATTATGACTTTAGGTGATTCTGCCACCGCCGCACAGCGACTTAATTTTGCCCAGGCCTTTAATGGATTAGGAGCTTTTATTGCCTCCATGTTTCTCAGTAAATTGATTATCGGCCAGGAGACAAAAGCACAGGCGGATCTTGACCTTCTTTCACCTCAGGCGCTTGACAGCTACTATTCACTGCTTTTTCATAAATTAAAGCTTCCCTATATAGCGATTGGGATCGTTCTTCTGGTCATATCTTTTTTCTTTGTGATTACAAAATTTTCTACGGGAGGCGGCAGTACGGTACAAGTTGAGGGCGCCAATGAGAAAAAAGTACTTTTCTTGAAATACCCACAGCTGCGATGGGGGATAATTGCCCAATTCTTTTATGTGGGCGCCCAGGTATGCATTTCCAGCTTTTTTATACTGTATTGCACTTCTGTGGTGGGAATAAAGGGATATGAAGCAACCAACTACCTGGGTTTGTTACTGCTTGGATTTATGCTTGGCCGTTATATTGGGGCATTCTTAATGAAATATGTAGATGCGGCCAAAATGTTATGGATATATGCTTCCATCAGTTTTTTTCTTATGATTCTCATAGTGATAATTGGTGGTAAACAGGCGATTGGAGCATTCATCGGAGTGGAGTTTTTTATGTCAATCATGTATCCAACTATTTTTTCACTTTCTATCAGGGATTTGGGAAATAATACACAAATAGCCTCGTCTTACATGGTGATGGCAATCATTGGAGGAGCCGTTTTCCCTCCTTTGCTTGGATATGTATCTGATGTAACCGGCAGTATTCAGATAGCCTACATGGTACCGCTTATTTGCTTTATACCGGTTGCCCTTTTTGGATGGCACCAGATGAGAGTGAACATAAAGCCCATATATACAGTTATTTCGAAAAAGTTATCCTGAAGAATTTTGTTGTTTAATCAACCCCGTTGATGCTATAAAGTCATAATTTTAATAATGCGATTGGAGGATATAACTGAAAGGAATTTATTCTCGCAATAGCATCAGGATTACATATGACTATAACTAATAGCAATGAAAAGCAAAATCCAAAAGAAATATTGGAGCGGGGAGGGCAGGAAGATAATAGCCATACCCCGGCAGGTTCTAAAAAAGATAAAACAGGAAAATGAGACGCTGAACAATATCTGGATCACTGACCTGGGTTACTATCCTCATGCAATGAATCATCATACTGAGCGCAAGCATGGATGTCCTGAGAATATTTTGATTTATTGCACAAATGGAAGAGGATGGGTAAGAAATTCAAAAAAAACGTATGAAGTTAATCCCAACAGTTTTATTATACTTCCTCATGATATGGAGCATGAGTACGGCGCTTCGCAGCATGACCCATGGTCAATATACTGGCTGAGATTTGGAGGAAGCGGATTGCAGGTCCTGAACGATTTGATTTTTGTGAAAAATTGTTTTTCCCCGCGCCATTTTTATAATAAAACAGAAGCTATACAATTATTCAACGACATGTTCAATGTGCTTGAGAAAGGTTATAGTAAGCATTACCTGGCATACGTAAATATGATATTGATTAATTTCCTGACACTTTTTCTTTTTCAACATGGATCCATTATAAAAGATGAAGCCAAAAGCCCTCATGAAATTATTATACAGAAAGCCATTAAATATATGCAGGCACACCTGGAACGTTCCGTAACCATTTCTGAGCTGTCGCTCGCAGCGGGATGCTCCTCCTCTCTGCTTTCAAGCCTGTTTAAGAACAGCACCGGGTATTCTGCGATCAATTATTTTAATCACCTGAAAATACAAAAAGCCTGTCAGTATTTTTGCTCAACCAATGCATTGGTAAAAGAGGTGGCCGCTCAATTGGGTTATGATGATCCTTATTATTTTTCGCGCCTGTTTACCCTGTTAATGGGAATTTCGCCTAATCAGTACAGGAGAAAAAACTTCGAAAATAAAGCCCGTATATCCATCAGGTAATAAAATCAGCAGATTTTTGTTGGTTGGCTCCGGTTGCGAAATGCTTTGCAAAGCCGGACAAAATAGTTTGGCAGGCCCTGCGGAACGGCCAGGCTGCGGGGTCGCTATGTAAAATAGTCCATCATTTTTATAAATCCATCCATTTTTATAGTATCATATTGACCTCATATTTACAAGGGATTAAAATGCTTTATACCTAAACTAATTTTATTATTAATCATCAAGAATGATATGCTTTATGAGTGAATTACATTTACCAAAACGAGCGCTGGCCAGATGTCATGTTTATTTTTCGCTTATTTTTCTATGTATTCTTTTCTTTTCGGAACTGACAGTTGCACAAAAGGCGTCAACTGCTTCGAAAGTTATTACTGGCCAGGTTGTCAATGACGCAGGTAAGCCTTTGCCTGGCGTTACGGTTCAGCAAAAAGGCGCTGACAGATCCACTGTTACCGATACAAATGGAGCTTTTTCTCTTACAGTCACCGATGCTGCCAACGCTTTGATATTTTCTCATGTGGGAATGGAACCCCGGGAAGTTTCCATAACCGGTAAATCAAATATTGTAATTGACCTGAAATCTGTGGATAAAGCATTGGGTGAAGTGGTAGTTGTGGGATATGGCACGCAGAAGAAAGCAAATTTAATAGGATCAGTAGCAGCCATTAACGGCGATCAACTGGTTTCTGTACCGGTGGCTTCCGCTGTACAGGCTTTTTCGGGTAGGTTGCCAGGTTTGATCACGAAGCAAACAAGTGGAAAGCCCGGCACGCCGGTTACGATGAGTATCCGTGGTTTTGGTAATGCGTTGATTATAGTGGATGGAGTGGAGCAAACCAATTATGAAAATATCGATCCCAGCGAAATTGAATCGGTGTCAATATTAAAAGATGCCTCTTCAGCTGTATACGGTGCAAGAGCCGGTAATGGAGTTGTTCTGATTACAACGCGTAGAGGGAAATTGGGAGACCCTAAACTGAGTTTCAGTTCCGCATCGTCCTGGCAGAGGCCCACTATATACCCTAAATTCACCAGTTCGGCAGATTGGGCGACTGTTCAGAATGAGGCGGCTGCTTTTGCCAATCTGTCTCTTCCTTTTACCGATCAGCAGATTCAGAAATACAGGGATGGAACCGATCCGGATTATCTGAATACGGATCACTATAGCAATATCATTAAGCCCTGGACTTTAATGCAGACCAACAATCTGAACCTTTCCGGCGGCAGTAAAAATGTGAGTTATTTTCTGTCGGCAGGGTTAATGTATCAGGATGGTATTTACAAATCAAACGGTGTGAATCTCAACAGGTACAATTTACGTTCCAATGTAGATATAAGAATGGCAAAAGGCCTCACTGTGGGACTGGATGCCTCCTGCCGTTATACCGTGAATAATGACGTGCCTTCAAGTTCGTCGCTTATTTTCGGCGCAATTGGAACAACGCCTAATAAATTTCCGGCCCATTACCCGGATCCGGCAAAAAAACCTTTTGTAGGCAGAAATGCTATAAGCCCTTATATATTGATCGATCCTGATTTGAGCGGCACAAATGTCACCAATTTAAATTATTTAACCGGCGCATTATCCTTAGCATATGAAGTTCCTTCTGTTAAGGGCCTGGTCGCCAGAGTGAAGGGAAACTATACAGGGTCTAACCAGTTTAATAAAATATGGACCATTCCGTATTCCACTTATAATTATGATAAAGTCAATGATATATATACGGTGGCAGCGACCGGGTCCAAATATTCTTTGACTCAAAGAGAGGATATAGCGAAGGAATTGACTTTGCAGTCTTCACTGGACTATGAGCACTCTTTTGGAGAACATAATATTAAAGCATTGCTTTTGAATGAAATGATTGATACCAAAACTAATTGGTTCAGCGCTTATAACGATGGGTATATATCGGGTGCGGTGAGCCAGTTTTTTGCAGGTTCGACTAACCCCATTGTAAATGGCAGTGCATTTCAGGAGCGCAGGACGAGTTTTGTGGGCCGCATAAATTATTCTTATCTGTCGAAATATTTTATAGAATCAACTGTCCGTTATGACGGGTCATCGCGTTTCGCGTCAGCCAGACGTTTTTCCTGGTTTCCCAGCGTATTATTAGGCTGGAGAATCTCGGAAGAAAAATTCATGAAGGACAACGTCAGCGCGATAGACAACCTGAAGCTTCGTTTATCAGCCAGCCATACAGGCTATGATCGCAATGCAGTGGCTTATCAATACCTGTCAACATACGCATTTAATTCGCAATATATTTTTGGAGGCACCCCCTATCGCACTTTAACCACTAATGGAATTGCGAATCCTGATATTTCATGGGAAAATATTTATACTTATAATGCCGGAATGGATATAAGTGCCTGGCATGGACTGATCAGTGCAGAGCTGGATGTTTTTTATCGTTTGCGTGACGGAGTGCTGGGCACAAAAGCCGGAGTGCTTCCGAGTACATTTGGCGCCACTTTGCCACAGCAGAATATCAATTCCATTGATAACAGGGGATTTGAACTGGTGTTAAAACATCATAACAGGATTAAAGATTTTGAGTACAATATCAGCGCTAACTTTTCATTTGCCCGGTCAAAATATGTTCATTTTGATGAACAGCCTTTCACGGATCCCGATCTCGCCTATCAGCAAAAAAAGACAGGACAGTGGGTGGACAGAACGCTTGGGTATATCACCAACGGATTTTTCAATAGCCAGGATGATATCAACAGCACCGGGATTAATTACGATTTGGCCACCACTCCAAATTCAACCATCAAACCGGGTATGGTTAAATTCGTGGATGTAAATGGCGATGGTAAAATAGATTTTCGTGACCAGAGGGAAATCGGCCGTGGCACCATCCCGCAGACTATGTACGGAATTAACCTTGATTTCAGATATAAGGGGTTTGATTTCGGTATGCTGTGGCAGGGCGCCGGCTGCTATAGGATTGCTTTCAACAATAATATGTCGACCATTTCTATTAATAATGTCTGGAACTCGTACCAGTTTTTGTTTGATGGAAGATGGACACCCACTAATACGGCCAATGCCAAATTTCCTGTGACAACTTATGGTGCAAATGCGTATGACAATCAATCCTCCGATCTGTGGTTACGCCCCGGCGATTATATGCGGTTAAAAGAAATCAGTCTTGGATATACAATACCTAAGAAAATAATATCAAAGATCAAATTGTCCAGCGCGAGAATTTATGCAGCGGGCTATAATGTTTTGCTGCTTGACAGGTTAGGTGCAATCCCTTATGATCCGGAAGGTGTGGGCTCGAGCTGGGAATATCCATTGTATAAGTCGTTTTCCGTGGGATTGAATTTATCACTGTAAACCAAATTAAAATGAACAAGTATAAAATATATTTAATCGCATCAGTGCTATTTACGCTGACTTCTACCTCGTGTAAAAAGTTTTTGGATCAATCGCCACTTGATAAAATTTCGGGCGCCAGCGTTTTTACGGATATTGATCTGATCAACGCAAACCTGGCCGACCTTTATGCCTCTACACCATTTATGTTCAATGAAAACAGTATGGTGATGGAAATGTCGTGGATGGGGGCAGAAGCGTATATTGTAAACGCACCGGGCGCATGGATACAGGGAGTTCTGAATTCAACCGGGGGGCAAATGGAATATTGGGCTTATCCGCAGATCAGGAATATCAATTATTTCATCCAGAATGTGGCCGCGGCCCCCATTGATACAGCCATCCGGTCTGTAAGAGCTGCAGAAGCAAGGTTCCTGAGGGCGTGGAATTATTTTGAAATGGTGAAGAGGTATGGCGGAGTTCCCATTATCACGGTTCCGCAGCCTATTGACCAACCGGTAGATTCCATGCAGGTTGCCAGGAACAGCGAAAAACAGGTATATGATTTTATTGCAAGTGAATGTGATGCCATTGCTGCAATACTCCCTGAGGTTGCAACGCAATATGGAAGAGTGACCAGGTACACCGCACTGGCATTGAAATCGAGAGCTATGTTGTATGCCGGAAGTATTGCGCAGTTTGGCACACAGCAACTGAATGGGTTATTGGGTTTCCAACCATCTGATGCCGCAGTGTATTATCAAAAGTCTTACGATGCATCAAACGCTATAAGAAGCTCTGGAAAATTTGCATTATACAACGGGATTCCTGATGATAAGGCAAAGAACTATCAATATATTTGGATTAACGAAGGGAACAGCGAAACGATTTTTTCGAAAGTATATAATGGGTTAGGGGGTGTGGGACACTCACTTGATTATTTTTCTTATCCGGCCGGTTTTGAATTGGCATGGGGAGGTGATACCCAGGGGTATCTTGAAACTTTTGAGGCTTATGACAAGCTGGATGGAACTTCAGGAGCCTGGGACCCCGTTGCGATTCAAACAGGATTGCACAGCCCAGCAGAATTATTTGGGGACAGGGATCCCAGGATGTCTGCCTCTCTCTTATACGCCGAAGCACCATTTAAAACAGGAATCGTGTATTGTCACAATGGCACTTATCCCGATGGTTTAACAAGCCAGTTAAACACAACAAGCACTGTTATGGGACAATGGGACGGTGCTAACTGGCTTGCCAGACCCACAAGCTGGGCCAAAAATGTTAATGGAGGAACGGGTTTCCCTTTAAAGAAATTTATTGATGATACGAAACCACAACAACCTGTGCAGGGAGGGTCCACAACAGATTATATTGTGTACAGATATGGGGAGACCCTGTTAAACCTGGCAGAGGCTGCATTTGAATTGGGAGATGCTGATGAAGCATTGGCAGATATCAACCTTGTAAGAGCAAGAGTGGGAATGCCCGCCTATACTTCCATCACCAGGGATCAGATCAGGCACGAAAGACAGGTTGAATTAATGTTTGAAGGCCATCGGTTTTGGGATTTGCGCAGGTGGAGAACTGCGGATGTTGAACTCTCGAAAGTTATGCATAAAGTAGTGCTTAATTTCGACTGGACCACTAAACATTACCAGGTCTTTATTCAAAATGTGGATCCGGTAACAAGAGCTTTTGCCCCCAAACAATATTATCTGCCAATTACCGTAAACCGTATTGCGAACAGCCCTAAACTGGCGCCCGAAAACCCCGGCTATTAAAAAATATTTGACCAATGATATACAAGAAAAAGTTTAGATTCCTTGTTTTGGCAGGATTGATGTCGGTTATATGCACCAATCTTTTTGCCAGGCAATTTCCATCCGATACTGTGCGTATTGCCTGCGTTGGAAACAGCATTACCCAGGGAGCTCGATTGGCGGACCCTGCACACGATTCCTATCCGGCAATTCTGCAGAAAAAGTTCGACCGGAGCCGTGTAGCGGTGAAGAATTTTGGGTTAGGCGGAGCCACCATTATACGGTTTGGCCGGACAAATATATGGCGAAAGCTAGATAGCATAAGGTCCTATTTGCCCCAGATTGTGATTTTGAAGATCGGTACCAATGAAACCGTGAGCACACGGGTACATCACTGGGAACATATCAACGATTTTGAAAAAGATTACTATGATTTTCTCGCACAATTAAAATCATTGCCTTCTCACCCTATAATATACATTTGCAGCCCTATCGATATGGCTTTGAAAACAGACAGTTTATCAAAAGAGCGCTTGCAGGATCTTACCGAGCGCAGGCCCAGGTTATGGAACTTAAGAAAAAGAATCAAACGCATAGCGCGGGTTTCGAATGTACATTTTATTGATCTCACGCCGAAGTTCAAGGGAAAACCTGAATTGTTTACGCCAGGTGATGGAGTACATCCTAATAAGGCCGGATATAATTTTTTAGCGGAGCTGATTTTTAAGAAAATAAAAAATTCGGTGAATCAGCAGATGAGGTAAAAAGCATGCCTGCACATTTTCATAAAATACTATTTAAAATCATCGCATTTTCAATTTTGATTGCGATGGTGGTATCAGCTGATTCGGCCCTGTCTCAGGTATCCGACCAAAGGCCCAATATCATTTTTTTCCTGGTGGATGATATGGGCTGGCAGGACACTTCGGTTCCCTTCTGGGACAGTGTTACAGCGGCCAATAAGAAATTTCATACACCCAATATGGAAAGGCTGGCCGGCCAGTCCATGAAATTCACCAATGCATATGCCCACTCTATCTGCACGCCTTCAAGGGTAAGCCTTATGACCGGAATGAATGCCGCGAGGCACAGGGTCACTAACTGGACCTTTTTTAAGGATAAAGCAGTTGATGGAAGGGACAGCCTTTTGCAAATACCGGATTGGAATGTAAACGGATTATCGCCAATTCATGATCAGCCCGGAAGCGTCTATGCCACACCGCTTCCACAGGTGTTGAAAAACAATGGATATTATACCATTCAATGCGGCAAAGCTCATTTTGGGGCCTATCAAACTATCGGAGCCGACCCGTTGAGTTTGGGTTTTACAAAGAATGTGGGAGGGAGTGCCGCAGGTAACCCTGCATCCTACCTTGCTGAAGATGATTTTGGTTATAATCCCGGTCATTACATTGTTCAGGCAGATATTCCGAATATGAATCAATATTGGGGAACTCCCACTTTTCTTACAGAGGATTTGACAAAGGAGGCCATGCTGGCAATGGATACGGCGCAAATGCGACATAAACCTTTCTTCTTATACATGGCGCATTATGCAGTGCATTTACCTTACAATGCTGATAAAAGATTTATTCAAAAATATATAGATGAGGGATTCACGAAGCCGGAAGCGGCATATTGTGCCCTGGTAGAAGGTATGGATCAAAGCCTCGGAGAATTATTGGATTACCTCGACAAACATCAATTAACTGAAAACACCGTTGTTATTTTCATGTCCGACAACGGAGGATATTCTCACAGACCAAGAGAAGGGAAAGACAATACGCAAAACTACCCCTTGCGTGGCGGCAAAGGATCGCTGTATGAAGGCGGTATAAGGGAGCCCATGATGGTGCGATGGCCAGGAATAACTGTGCCCGGCAGCGTGTGCAGCCAATATATGGTCATTGAAGATTTTTTTCCTACACTTTTGGATATAGCGCAAATAAAGAACTATAAGGCGGTGCAGGAAATTGATGGTAAAAGTATAGTGCGCTATTTAAAAAATGCTGAACTAAAGGATAGCAGGCGGGTCCTGATTTGGAATTATCCCAACAATTGGACCGGTGGTGATTCAGGTGAGGATAATGCCTGGATGACGGCCTGCAGGAAGGGGAATTGGAAGCTGATTTATTTTGAAAAGTATGGAAGATTGGAATTGTACAATTTAAGGGATGATATAAAGGAACAACACGACCTGTCGAAAATGTATCCGGTAAAAACAAAAGAGATGGCAAAATTGTTGACCCGCGCATTAAAGAAATATGTAGCACAAAGGCCGTTTTACAAAGATAGCGGTGCGCCAATTCCATGGCCGGATGAGTTGGTGAACAAGTGACGGTTGAAATAAGCGGCAGGACAGAATGTTCAGTGTAAACCGATTTATCGTTTATTCAAAAAAATATTTAATGTTTAATAACAAAAACTTCAATTGCTTTTTTCGGTTACCTGTTGTTTGGCTGTTTGGTTGTTTTATATCTTCCAATTCAATCCTTGCGCAATCATTTTCTGACAATAAAAAAGGGCTTCATTTCACCTCGCTTCCCAATCGCTGGGATGAGGCTGTTCCCTTGGGTAACGGCACACTGGGAGCTTTGATCTATGAAAAGGATGGTAAGCTTCGTATTGCTCTGGACCGTGCGGATCTGTGGGATTTGAGACCTGTGGACAGCTATAACAGTCCTGCTTTTTCTTACAATTGGATTTACGAACAGGTTTTGAAAAAGGACTATGCACCGGTTCAGGTATTTCTGAACACCCCGGATATACAGGGAGTGGCGCCCACGAAAATCCCCGCCGGGGCATTGGAATTCCCTATCAGGAATTTAGGAAAGATAGATTTTGTAAGCCTGGATATTGCCACCGCCACCTGCTATATTGCATGGATCAACGGGGCAAAAGCAATGTTTTTTATTTCGGCGACGGAGTCAATGGGTTATTTCAGGTTTGAAAATTTGCCGGACTCAACTGCGAACAAATCAATTCAGCAGATTCAGTTAGAACCACCGCCTTATCAAAATTCAGAAAATGATTCTATCGGAACGCGGACTGCGGGCGGGCAGGATGTGGCACTTATAGGCTATCCCAGGGGAATCACCAGGCAGTCACATAATCTCATACATTATCATCAGCAGGGGTGGAAAGATTTCAGCTACGATATTGCGGTGACCTGGAAACACCGCAATAGAAATACCCTCGAAGGTACCTGGAGCATCACTTCACACGGCTCTCCCTATTCCACTTTAAAGGAAGCGGATAAAATGGTATTAGCCGCGTCAAAAAAATCGTTGGATATGGCCTGGAATGGCCATAAAAAATGGTGGAAAGCCTATTGGGAAAAATCATCCATTGAATTGCCGGATTCCATATTAATGCACCAGTATGATATGGGTATGTATTTATTTGCATCGGCTTCCAGAAAGGGCGCACCACCTATTTCACTTCAGGCCGTGTGGACGGCAGACAATGGTAAGTTGCCACCATGGAGAGGGGATTTTCATAATGACCTTAACACTCAGCTTAGTTACTGGCCGGGATATGCAAGCAACCATCTGGAAGAATCATCTGTATTTACAGATTGGTTGTGGAAGATAAAACCTGCGGCAAAAAAATACACACAACATGTTTTTAAAGACAGCGGGTTGAATGTGCCCGGAGTATGCACGCTCGGTGGCCAACCCATGGGAAGATGGGCCCAATATTCGTTTTCACCCACTGCCTCCTGTTGGCTGGCGCAGTATTTCTATTGGCAATGGATTTATTCCGGAGATGAATTTTTTTTAAAGCAATATGCTTATCCATGGGTAAAGGAAGTTGCAACGCACATTCAAAGTATTGCTGTCAAAGACGAAAACCATCAATGGAAATTACCTATCTCATCCAGCCCGGAATTTTTTGACGGTAATCTGAAAGCATGGTTTCTCCATACTTCAAACTTTGAATTGTCGCTTATTCAATGGCTGCTTCAAACGGCTATTAAAATGGCAGATACGCTTCATCTGCAAAAAGAGGCTGCTCATTGGAGGCAGTTTTTTTCCGGATGGCCACAGCTTGCTGTTAATGCCAAAGACAGCGCTCTGCTTGTGGCGCCGGGAATATCCTATTCTTTTTCCCACCGGCACTTTTCTCATTTGCTGGGCATATATCCATTGCAGTTGACAGATTGGTTTAATGGGGCTAAAGACAGAAAAATCATCAACGCCAGCTTGGATGAATTAAAAGAGTATGGGCCTTCGGGGTGGAAAGGCTATTCATATGCCTGGGAGGCCTGTTTAAAAGCGATGAGCCAGGATGGAGACGGTGCTGCAAAAGCATTAAGAATATTTGCTATAGCTTTTTGCTCGCCAAATAGCTTCCACCTTAATGGGGACAACAGCGGAAAGGGTTTTGCGAATTCGAGTGGGCGTCCGTTTACGCTGGAGGGTAATTTTGCATATGCCCGGGGAATTCAGTTAATGTTGTTACAGCAGCATAACGGAGTGAATTATATATTTCCCGCAATTCCCGGAAGCTGGCAAAATGTTTCTTTTCAAAAGCTTCGCACACCCGGCGCATTTCTTGTTTCAGCAAAAAAAGAAAAGGGCCTGATCGATCAGGTGAAAGTCTTTTCAGAGAAAGGCGGAGTGTTTCTTTTAAAAATGCCATTTAAAACTTTTCACATCGCAGGAGCTGATAAAAAATATTCTTTCAATAAGGAAAAAGATGTGCTGGAGATAAAAATGAAACCGGGAGAGGAAATCACCGTGAAAAATGGTGATCCATTGTATTGACAAGATTCAAAATTAGTCAGGCCTTGTTCAGAAGCAGGGAGCCGGAACATCAGCAGTTTATAGTTCATGCAATACTATTCAGTGATCATAAATGCTTTTATCACCCGGTTTTTGTAATTGCTTCGTTTTGCACTAATGCATCCGGAAGCCAGGTATGTTCTATTGAATAATGTAAATCATCCGGAGCATTCATTTCCTTTTTATTTAAGCAATTAAATGCTCTTGCGTAAGCTGGCAGCATAATGGTTGTATGATAATGAGTTAGATTTCATTTCCATGTTGTGAAATTCACTGGCCATGTGACGGCGCCGGTGATGGTAGTTTGCAGTTTGTGAAAAATGCATAAGTTTGTCGGCAGCGGAATTTTTTGGTTCCGTGATTAATTTTTTTTGCTTGCGGGTTCCCATTGTATATATTGACAGGGCGCTATTTGATGAAATCGCCAAAGGCAACGAAGCTGCCTTCAGGCAGGTTTTTTATCATTACGGCAGTATTATCCATTCGTTTGTTCTTCGCCTTGTCAGGCAGCAAACGATAGCCGATGAAATTGTACAGGAAGTTTTTCTGCGGCTTTGGCAAAAAAGAGATTCATTGCCCGGTATCCGCCAGCCCGTCTCCTGGATTTACCGTATCGCCTCTAACCTGGCCATCAGTCATCTTCGCCATCAGCTGGTGGAAAAAAAATTATTGTCCAACCTTCAGCATCTCTCGCCGGGTTACGAGAAATCACCTTCCGAACTGGCGCAGGACAAAGAGTGGACGGAACTGATAGATAAAGCAATAGCGGAACTTCCGCCGCTACGTCAGAAGATTTTTTTTCTGTTGAAGGAAAAGGGGCTGAGCCGTAAAG
>JBGAJL010000159.1:0-7446 GCA_044224935.1 Flavitalea sp. | reverse complement strand
CTCAATTGCGTATTTAACGTTGGTTTTGCAGATGGATCACCTGCTCGATGATCCGCGGATAGTGCGCATATTCCAACGCATGAATTTTCTGTGCCAGCATCTCCGGCGTATCACCGGCCTCCACCTCGCAGCGCTCCTGGAAGATGATGTCGCCATTATCATAATGCTCATCCACAAAATGAATGGTGATGCCGCTCTGCTTTTCCGCTGCCGCCACCACGGCGCTATGCACGTTCATCCCATACATGCCCCTGCCGCCATAAGCCGGCAGCAGCGCCGGATGAATATTGACGATCGAAAGCGGGTAAGCAGCGATCAGGCGCTGCGGAATCTTCCATAAGAAACCCGCCAGCACGATAAAATCGATATGATGCTCCTTTAACAGGGACACATAGCCGTCGCCCCGGAAAAAGTTTTCTTTTTCTATGATCACCGAAGGTATGCCTGCCTCCGCCGCAATGCTCAGAACCCCCGCCTCCGCCCGGTTGCTCACCACCAGCGCCACCCCGATGGTTTCATGCCCCTTAAAATAATTGATGATATTCGCCGCATTGGTCCCCGCGCCCGAAGCAAATAGTGCGATCCTGGTCATCGCCAAAACTAAGCGAAAAAAATCCATGAAAACGGAATTCGCGCGCAGACGCCACACCCCACCTTCCGCCACCACGCTCGCTCAGAAGGCCCCTCCCCGGAGGGGACTGCTTGCACCTTGGACCCAGAATTATTTGCAGCAGATCATCAACCTAAAAGCAGCGCGTCTTTAATGAGACCAGATTGTAATCATGCAATTAATCGAAGTGTTACAAATTCCTCCGGGGAGGAGCCAGGAGTACCGCATAAAAGCCAAACAATATCTTAAAATCAGCTATTTTTTAACTAAGTAATCACCTCAAAATCCACCTGACAATTGAATGACAAATTCAGTAAACGGCACTGGCAAAATTTCAGCGAATCGCCTGAAACCCAAGCCTGTATTGGGTTAAAAAAATTTTTCCGGATGTTGATACAATGTTAAAATCCTGACTTATTTTGCAGCCATTGAAGGAGATTTTTCCATAATAGAATCAGATTCCACTGATATGACAGACCATCGACCAGGTGTTAAGACTCTACTTCCGCTACTCTTCACATTTCTATTGTTGTCTGGCACCAGGTTGCAGGCACAAGACGGTCAGGCACTATTTCAGCAGAATTGCGCCTCCTGTCACGCGGTAAACAAAGAACTTACTGGTCCCGCCCTCGCCGGTGTTGAAACCCGCGGGCCATGGACTGACAGAAAACAACTCTACGCCTGGATACATAATCCTGCGAAATACATGGCCAACGATCCTTATGCGCAGGGTCTGAAAGCCTCTCACGGCAATGTGCTGATGACCGCATTTCCGCAGTTATCGGAGAAAGAGATTGACGCAATACTGGATTATATCAAGAAAACACCGCCTCCTGCTGCCGGCGGTGGCGCCAATGGAGCTCCTGCCCCGGAGAACCCAGTACAGTGATAGCGACAATTCAATATTATACGGGATCCTCACCCTCATCCTCGCCGTTGTTGCATTTGTAATGCTGCAGGTGAACAGCAACCTGAAAAAACTGGCCGACGACAAAGAAGGCGTTCCTGCACATGAGCCGATCCCCTTCTACAGAAATAAAAGCTATATCACGCTGCTCACTTTAATAATTATTCGTGATCGGCGGCTATTATGTGGTGAAAGGCGCTATCGGACTGGGAAGAAATAAAGACTATCAGCCCGAACAACCTATTTATTATTCTCATGCCGTGCATGCCGGCAAAAACCAGATAAGCTGCCTCTACTGCCATGGCGGCGCTACCGAAGGAAAACATGCAAATATCCCTTCCATCGGAACCTGTATGAACTGTCACATGACCATCAACGAATATACGGGCGCAACCCTTTATCATGAAGATGGAAAAGAAGTGGACGGTACCGCAGAGATCCAGAAGATCTACAGCTACGCAGGCTGGGACCCCCAATCGAAAACCTACACCGGCGACCCCAAGCCTGTTGAATGGATAAAGATCCACAACCTTCCCGATCACGTTTATTTTAACCACTCGCAACACGTTGTAGCAGGTAAAGTGCAGTGCCAGACCTGCCACGGCGAAATTCAGAAGATGAACGAGGTAAAGCAATTCGCCGACCTGAGCATGGGCTGGTGCGTTAACTGCCACCGCGAAACCAAAGTAAACTTCATCGATTCATCCGGCACAAAAGGAAATCAGTTCTATAGCATTTACGAGAAATATCATAACGAAATAAAGAGCGGCTTAAGAGACAGTGTTACCGTAGCCGACATCGGCGGCATCGAGTGCCAGAAATGTCACTATTAATACTGAAAGGCAATCTGTTATTTAAGTTTTCTGAGCTCCACCCGGAGTTAGCGGCAAAAAAACAAATATGGCGAACAAAAAATACTGGCAAAGTTTTTCAGAATTCACAGAAAGCGAGCTGAGCGAGCAGCTTTCAGCGAATGAGTTTAGAGAAGATTTACCTGTTTTAGGCAACGAAGCTTCAGCCGACGGAACTTTAGCGGAGTCGTCCACAACCCGGAGAGACTTCCTTAAATATCTCGGCTTCAGCACTGCAGCAGCAGCTCTTGCAGCAAGCTGCGAAACACCGGTAAAAAAAGCCATCCCGTTCATTAACAAGCCCCAGGATATTACACCCGGCGTTTCGGATTACTACGCCACAACATTTGTAAGTGAAGGTGAGTCTGTTCCCGTTCTTGCAAAGGTCCGCGACGGCCGCCCGATCAAAATAGAAGGCAATACCCTGGCCGGCTTCACCAAAGGCGGCACCTCCGCAAAAGTGCAGGCCTCCGTTCTCGACCTTTATGATACCTCACGCCTGCGCTTCCCAATGGCCAACGGCACCGCCGTTTCATGGGAACAATTTGATAAGAACGTAACCCAGGGACTGAACGGTTCCATCGTTTTATTAACCGGCACCGTCACTTCCCCTACCACCAAACTGGCAATAAAAGATTTCATCACAAAATACCCCGGCGCAAAGCATGTACAATATGATGCTTTATCCTATTCTGCCATGCTGCTGGCCAACGAGTCCACCTACGGAAAAAGAGCCCTGCCCACCTATCGCTTCGATAATGCAAAAGTGATCGTGAGCCTCGGCGCAGATTTCCTGGGCACCTGGCTCGACCCGGTTTCTTTTCAGAAAGCCTACGTAAAAACAAGAAAAGTGGCTGGAAAGAATCCCGAGATGAGCAAGCACTACCAGTTCGAAAGCATGATGAGCATGACCGGCGCCAATGCAGACGAACGTTTTACGCACAGGCCCTCTGAAACAGGGGCGGTGGCGCTGGGATTATGGAACGCGGTCACAAACGGATCGGCCTCCAATATTTCCAATCCCAAATTAAAAGCGGGAGTCGAAAAAGCGGCTAAGGACCTGAAAGCAGCCGGCGGAGCGGCACTGGTAGTAAGCAGGAGCAATAATACCAATGTGCAGATAATCGTCAATGCTATCAACGACGCGGTCGGCGCAAACGGAAAAACAATCGATTGGAGCGCCACCCTGCAAACCAAGCAGGGGCTGGACAGTGAATTTGCCGCTTTGATCGCCGATATGGAAGCAGGCAGAGTCGATGCGTTAATAATTAACGATGTTAACCCGGTATATAATTACTTCGATGCCAAACGTTTTGCAGACGCATTGAAGAAAGTGAAAACTACCGTTTCATTGAGCTACAAACTCGACGAAACGGCTGAGCTTTGCAAATACAACGGACCCGTTCATCACTATCTCGAAAGCTGGGGCGACGCAGAACCATACACCGGCTTCGTGAGCCTGCTGCAGCCTACCATTTCTCCCTTATTCTCCACCCGGCAGTTCCAGGATTCATTATTGAAATGGTCCGGAAGCACCGTGAGCTATGAGAATTATTGCCGCAACTACTGGACAACCACATTAGGTGGCTCCGAAACGTATGAAAAAACATTAAGGGATGGCGTGAAAGAAACAGCGCCTGCGGCGGCAGCTACTTCAACATTTAATTCTTCAGGCGTTGCGGCAGCGGCCTCGGCCCTGTCTTCCGCTCCGAAAAGCGGTGCGCTGGAACTGATCTTATATGCAAACGTGGCAATGGGTGATGGCCGTGAGGCAAACAACCCCTGGCTGCAGGAACTTCCCGATCCGATCACCAAAGCAACATGGGACAACTATGTGATGGTTTCGCCCAAATTTGGCAAGGAAGTGCTGAATATCGATCTCAGCAGCCAGAAGGATGCCGACGAGTATGAAGTGCATCCCGATAAGGCCGTAATGAGCGTTAAAGCCGGTGATAAAGAAATTCTTCTGCCCGCGGTGATCGTTCCGGGGATGAATGATAATACCGTGGCCATTGCACTGGGCTATGGAAGAAGAAGCGCCAGCAATACCGACGAGGATACGGCCAGGAAGATCGGCCGTGCAGTAGTGGGCGTAGGTAAAAATGCATTCATCTTCTCCCGTTATAACGGTTCAACCATCGAACGCAATGTTGCTGATGTAACCGTTACAAAAACCTCCGATACTTACCAGGTTGCGCGTAACCAGACTCATAATTCTTACGAAGGAAGAAGAAACGTGGTGCAGGAACTGACCCTTGCAGAATATAAAGAGAACCCGAATAAAATCCTGGATGAACGAGCCGAGGAGTTAAGACCCTGGGGCGGCATCGAGAATTTTGACGCAAACGGCACTTCCTACCCGATGTTCGACAGGCCGGGAGCAAGATGGGGAATGTCTATCGATCTGAACGCCTGCTACGGCTGCGGCGCCTGCGTGGTAGCCTGTAACGCCGAAAACAATGTGGCGGTGGTAGGTAAAAATGAAGTGCTGCGTTTCCATGATATGCACTGGCTGCGTATCGACCGCTACTTCAGCGGAAATATTAATGATCCGGAATCTATCCAGACCATTTTCCAGCCGATGCTCTGCCAGCATTGCGATAATGCCCCCTGCGAAAACGTATGCCCTGTAGCCGCAACAAATCACAGCAGCGAAGGGCTCAATCAAATGGTATACAACCGTTGTATCGGTACAAGATATTGCGCCAACAACTGTCCTTATAAAGTGCGCCGCTTCAACTGGGCCGATTATCTCGGTGCAGACAGCTTTCCCGATAACCAGGGCACCACAGGCGTGGGCGCATTGAACGACGCGGTATTAATGATGAACGATGATCTCACCCGGATGGTATTGAACCCCGACGTAACGGTAAGAAGCCGTGGTGTGATGGAAAAATGTTCTTTCTGCGTACAGCGCCTGCAGGAAGGGAAATTAAAGGCGAAGAAAGAAAACAGGCCGCTGGCGGATAGCGACGTAAGCACAGCCTGCGCACAGGCCTGCCCGGCAGATGCAATTGTTTTCGGTAATGTGAACGATAAGGAAAGCACCGTAAACAAAGTACGCGCCGAAGGATTCAACAGGTTGTTCTATGTGCTCGAACAAACACACACCCTGCCAAGCGTAAGCTATTTTGCCAAGGTGAGAAATTCTCCCAACGACATTGGCGAGCACGTGGACGCAGAAAAAAGACTGGAAGAAGGACCACATGCGGGTCATTAATATAATCAAGAGCAGATAAAAGCGATACGAACAAAATAATATTATGGCATCACTGAAATACGAATCACAGGTAAGGGCCCCGTTGGTAAGCGGTGACAAGGATTACCACCAGGTAACTGAAGATATTGTCCGCCCGATAGAAGCCCGGCCAAGCCGTCTCTGGTGGATCGGGTTCCTGATATCTGTCGCCCTCCTGATCTTCGGTATCTACTCCGTAACGGAAGAAGTTATCTACGGAACGGGACAGTGGAACCTCAACAAAACCGTGGGCTGGGGCTGGGATATCACCAACTTCGTATGGTGGGTGGGTATTGGTCACGCGGGAACGCTGATCTCTGCCATCCTGCTGTTGTTCCGCCAGGGCTGGAGAACAGGCGTGAACCGTGCGGCAGAAGCGATGACGATCTTCGCGGTAATGTGCGCCGGCCAGTTCCCCATCTGGCACATGGGCCGTGTATGGATGGCCTTCTTCGTACTTCCTTACCCCAACACGCGCGGCCCGCTGTGGGTGAACTTCAACTCACCACTGCTCTGGGACGTATTCGCCATCTCCACGTATTTCACCGTTTCATTGCTGTTCTGGTACACAGGGCTTATCCCCGATCTCGCTACCGTGCGCGACAGGGCCAAGCTGAAATGGAGAAAAAAATTCTATGGTATCGTTTCCTTCGGATGGACCGGTTCCACCAAACACTGGCAGCGGCATGAAAGCCTTTCGCTCGTATTGGCCGGTCTCAGTACGCCGCTGGTACTTTCTGTGCACACCGTCGTATCCTTCGACTTCGCCACCTCGGTAATACCCGGCTGGCATACCACCATCTTCCCACCCTACTTCGTGGCAGGGGCGATCTTCTCGGGGTTCGCGATGGTGCAAACGCTGTTGCTGGTGACGAGAAAAGTATTGAACCTCCAGGACTATATCACGCTCGAGCATATCGAGGTAATGAATAAAGTGATCGTGCTCACAGGATCGATAGTGGGTATCGCCTACCTTACGGAATTGTTCGTGGCCTGGTATGGCCAGAATCCCTACGAAGGATGGGCCTTCATGCAGAACCGCGCTAATCCGTTCAGCCCCTATGGCTGGAGTTACTTCCTGATGATGAGCTGTAACGTGCTGTCACCGCAGATATTCTGGTTCAGAAGCATGAGAAGAAACCTTACCGTTACCTTCTTTATGTCGGTGATCGTGAACATCGGTATGTGGTTCGAACGCTTTGTGATTATCGTTACGTCGATATACAGGGATTATCTTCCAAGTAGCTGGAGTACCTACTATACACCGACAATTTTTGAAATCGGGTTTTACCTGGGTACGTTTGGATTATTCTTCACCTGCTACTTCCTGTTCTCTAAATTCTTCCCGGTAATTGCGATCGCTGAGATCAAGCACATACTCAAGAAATCCGGACAGAATTACAAGGCAGGAATGGGTTCGCTGGAAAAAGATAGTGCCGACGAAATGTATCACCTGGCACACGCAGAACATCATTAATGATTTAATTAAGTTGAAATGGCTATAAAAAAATTTGTTGTAGGATGTTTTGAGGAGGAAGACGCTTTATTCAATGCGGTGAGAAAAGTGCGCAAAGCAGGATATAAGATCCATGATGTGTACACCCCCATGCCGATCCATGGATTGGACAAGGAAATGGGCCTTCGCGAGACCAGCATCCACACTGCAGGATTTATTTATGGAATTACAGGCACTACTACGGCATTGAGCTGCATGACCTGGATATTTACAAAAGACTGGCCTTTGAATATCGGTGGTAAGCCGCACTTTGCTTTACCGGCATGGATACCCATCACTTTCGAACTGACGGTGTTATTCTCTGCGGTAGGCATGGTGCTTACC
>JBGAJL010000023.1:0-46168 GCA_044224935.1 Flavitalea sp. | reverse complement strand
ATGCCTCCTGAAAAAAGAACATCATTTTCAAATGCATAAAGCCGGGTATTGTAGCCGCCTGTTTCAAATATCTGCAACCTGCCACTGACCGACCATGAATATCCAAAAGGCTTATACAATACATCAGAATAGAAAAGAAAGCCCATCTCCGCCGCCGGCTGACCGGGGTCACCATACCAGCAAAACTCAGTGCGCGTCCTCAACAGTACATTTTTTGTAATATGATAGCTGATATGCGTGCGCCAGTTCCGAAGCGACTTGTCCCTGGGATAATTAAAAACGCCGCCATTTTCATTTAAGGGTTTCATCCTGTTGCGGAACCGGCTGTATATTTCTACTTTTTTCGAAGGCTGCCAGTCCAACTGAAAAAAATATCCATAGCCAAACCCGGGAGCATCAACACGATAACGCAGCCAGGGAAACCTGAACAGGTCGGCGTATATGTCGATCCGCCAGGATGTGGAAGGTTTCAGACTCACTCCTATATATATTCCGGTTTCATTGGATGGCATCGTGTTCTCTGTAAATGCATTTTTCCATAGATCGACTGATACCGTGGTGATATAGATCTGACAAGAACAGCCAGGTCTGCCTCCCGGCTAAGGCTCGCCATCAAACCCGCCACTGTTGCCATAGCAGTTTTTTTGTCAAACGCCAGCTCTCCGAAGAAATGGTAATTCCGGTAGGTGAAGCTGAAATCCATGCCATAATTAATCCAGTCTTTTCCCCTGATTGCATATTTATTATACAACTCCTCGCGCCGGATAAGTGGTAACGAATAGTGACTGTTCGTTATATTTAACCCCATATGCCCGTGGTTATTTTTCCATTTAAGATTACCACCTGCAGCAGTCATCCACACAACGCCGCGGTCTTCTATTTCCGATACAGTACGGTGAAGCCCGGAGGTTTGAAGGGAAGTGATAATCTTCCCATCCCGGTTGTCATAATCCAGGTTGCCGCTCAGATTGCGGAGAGAGACAAATAAAGTATTTTCAAATGCTCCTTTTTCCATGGTTATCCCCGCGCCCCTGAAGAAATTATATTCACCTGCCGAATGATAGGGCCTCAGCACCTCGCTTTGCCGTTTGATAGCAATAACACCCGGACTTTTATTATAAGCCTGGCTCTGCCATTGAAACAATCCCTGTCCCAGATTAACCGTATAGTCGCCGAGCGCAATCGATTTTATCATCCCTATCCTTCTCGCAAATACATGCATCGAATAAAAATCAAAACCCGGTTGCCCTTTATTAAAAACAAATTTTTCTCCGGCGTCCTGGTCAGCTACCACGCCATATTGCAGCAGGTTCTTATACTGATATTTGTATCTCGCTATCAGTCTAATTCTGCCACCCTGAAAACGGGAAGCCGCATTCGGGCTGTTGAAGCCTTTCGATTTTTCGGGTACTACCGACGGCCTGGCAAGCATGCTTTTTTCTCCTCCCCTGAATCTGCTTTTAAGGGCAGTAATAACTATGCGCTGATCCGAAATTGTTATATAGGGCAGGAGAATTTTTATAACATCCACGGAAAAGCCGGGTACCGATTGTAACTCGTACACGCTGATAAAATCGCCCAGCAATTTTCTGTAGCTCTGAAGGTTTTCAACCAGCAGCGGCTCGAGTAATGGAAAATCGTTTAATTCCGGCAAAGGCCCGTTAATATTCAGCGGATGATTTATATAATAAGCCAGCTGCTGCGTGTAAAACTCATCTTCAGGTTCCGAGTCGTTCATTTCGGAAAAAGATTCGAGGTGCTGTTCCTGTATTTCATCAGGATCATCATTCTGCAATTGCGCATACAGGGCATGATTAAATAATAATAGTATTGCAAAAACAATCTTCATGTGGTTAATCCTTTTTTTAATCCTGGTCCTGCTCAACATCTCCTATTGCGCTGTTTCTTCTTCTGTTTTCTGATAACTGAACAGGATGCCCGGAGTGATACCCAGTTCAGGATGATAACAAAAAGAAAATTGCGTTGTGATGTTTTTAAACTCCCGGCCTAACCCGATAAAAGGCTGCGGTCCACCGGTATAGAGACCAGCTTTCAGATAAAATTTCCCGGAAGAACGAAATTGCAGGGCTGATTTAACGAGCAACGGAACATCTTCCGCCTTCTCTATATCAACCGAAAAGCAAAGTACCCTGGAAGGCTGGTAGGCTACTCCCAGTCCATGTATCCATTTTTGTTTGGTTCCGTTGGTTCCGAACTGTGCAAAAGAAGGGCTGGCCAGCCGCAACGATGAATAAAATTTATCGGAAAATTTTATTACCGAATAAAAGGAAAAGGCAAAAACGGACTCCCTGATAAATCCCGATATCCCATAATTATTATAGGAAAAAGAAGCGCCGACTTTAATATTTCCCAGGTCCCTTCCATAATTTATGGCCGCCTGCATTTCATTATATGCGGGGTTGCCGAAATATTTGATAAAGAGGCCGGCGCCGTTCCGGGTGCCTCCAAAATGCATGGAAATCAGGGCAAGGTCAAGCCCCTGTATGGCGAACTTCCGTTCTGCATAGCCGCCGATTGCAAATCCTTTACAGCCAGCGATGGCGGCAGGATTCACCGCACAGCTAAAAGCATTCACGAATGCGGGCGTGCAGGAAGCCGTTTCCAGATATGGGCTTTGAGAAATAATATAACCCTGCGCGCCACTCTCTTTCAGGAGCAATAACACAATAAATAATGCAAATAGCTTTTTCACAAAAATCGTTTTCACAAAACTTCATCTCGTGCAAAAAAATTCAATGGGAAAAAAACGGTAAAAAAAACGTTTTAATACTGTGCGTTGTTTTTGGGTAGCAGTATCCGGCATATTACCTTTGGTTCATGAAAATGATGGATGGCAAGCTGGTTTCGCAAGCAACCAGGGATGAATTAAAACAGCAGACAGATCAGCTTAAAAGAGAAGGAAAAAAGACGCCTCACCTGGCCGCGGTGCTGGTTGGAAATAATGGTGCGAGCGAAACATATGTCGGTTCAAAAGTGAGGACATGTGAAGAAATTGGTTTTACATCCACTTTAATACGACTGGATGTCAACATCAGTGAAGAGGAATTACTGGATACAGTCAGGGAGCTTAACGAGAATAATGATGTAGATGGAATATTAGTGCAACTGCCGTTGCCCAGCCAGATTTCCGAAGCGAAGGTCATTCAGGCCATAAACCCGGATAAAGATGTGGACGGCTTTCACCCGGTGAGTGCGGGCAGGCTGGTGCAGGGCCTGGAAACATTTGTTCCGGCCACTCCGCATGGTATTATGCTGTTGCTCGAATATTATAAAATCAGCACGAAGGGAATGAATGCCGTGGTTATCGGCAGAAGCAATATCGTGGGCCGGCCGATGAGTATTTTATTAAGTAATAATACCGATCCGGGCAACTGCACCGTTACTATTTGCCACTCACAAACAAAAAACATAAAAGAAATATGCCTCCGGGCCGACCTGATCGTTGCGGCGCTGGGAAGGCCGGGCTTCCTGAAGGCCGACATGGTGAAAGAAGGCGCCATAGTTATCGATGTAGGTATAACCCGCGTGGAAGATGCCACCAAAAAAAGCGGCTATAGCATCAGGGGGGATGTGGACTATGCGGAAGTCGCACCCAAATGCAGTTTTATCACACCGGTACCCGGCGGTGTGGGGCCAATGACCATAGCGGCGCTGATGAAAAATACCTACAGGGCCTGTATGGCAAAGCAATAGAAGACCGGGAGAAAACCGAAATTTGCGATATGGAACTGACCACTGTGTATCCGGGTCCGGCGCTGCCCGTAATGGAGTCTTTTTATACCATCCAGGGAGAAGGATTTTACCAGGGAAGCGCGGCATACTTTATCCGCCTGGGCGGCTGTGATGTAGGTTGCGTATGGTGCGATGTAAAAGATAGCTGGGACGCGGCAAAGCATCCGCAATACACGATAGAAAAGATTGCAGACGAAGCAGCGGCACATCCGGGAAGGCTGGCCGTGATCACGGGTGGAGAGCCTCTCATGCATGACTGTACCCCGCTCACCTGCGCGCTTCGTGCCAGGGGCTTTAAAACCAATATTGAAACCTCGGGCAGCCATCCGCTGTCCGGTCATTGGGACTGGATCTGCCTGTCACCCAAGAAATTTAAAGCCCCGCTACCGGAGATCCTGCCGCTGGCCAACGAGCTGAAGGTGGTGATTTTTAACAAATCCGATTTTGCCTGGGCGGAGAAATATGCTGCGCTTGTATCTCCCCTATGTAAACTGTATCTTCAGCCTGAATGGGAAAAATCCGCTATCGTAACACCTATGATAATCGACTATATCCTGGAAAATCCCCGATGGGAGTTTTCGTTGCAAATACATAAATATATCCACGTACCCTAAAATCGCAGGATTGAAATATTTATTTCTCATAACGACCGTATTGGCATTCGTATTCCGCACTTCAGGACAGGGAAACTGGAAGATCAATAAAAAAGCCCAGCAGCTCTATTCAACCGGCATGCAGAAAGCGCGCGATGGAGATATTACCGGGGGAATTAAATTGATGCAGGATGCCCTTGCAGTTGAAAAAAAATTTCCGGAAGCATTGCTATCCCTTGCAGGAATGTACGCAGAGCTGAAGAATTATCCGGCTTCGGTGGAATATTATGAGAAGACAAAAGCGATAGACAGTAATTATTTCAGGGATTATGCCCTGCCCTATTCTATTAGCGTAGCAGGAATGGGACAATTCGAGAAAGCACTGGAAGCAGTGAACAGCTTTTTAAGTATCCCGGATATTAATCCTTCGAGCAGGAAAGCAGGAGAATACAGAAAACAATGTTATGAATTTGCGCTAAAATATGCCGGAGAAAAACCGCTTGCCGGCTACCGGTTCGAGCCGAAAAACATGGGCGACAGTATTAACAGCGAGGTTTCGGAATACTTTCCGGCCCTGACTATCGACGGAAACGAATTATTTTATACGCGAAGAGTGAATAATATCAACGAAGATTTTTATGAAGCGATAAAAATGGATTCGGGCTGGAGAAAAAGCACAGCGCTCACGGGAGATATCAATACGGCCCGGAATGAAGGCGCTCAGAATATTTCGCAAGACGGCGAGTGGTTAATATTTACCGGTTGTGATTTCCCGGAAGGCTATGGCAGTTGCGACCTGTACATTTCCTATCTCACCGACGCCGGGTGGAGCAAACCGGAGAATTTAGGGCCTCAGATCAATACCGATGCCTGGGAGTCTGCGCCGAGTTTATCACCGGATAAAAGGGATTTGTATTTTGCAAGCACGCGCCCCGGCGGGTATGGAAAAAGCGATCTCTATGTCAGCCACCGTCAGCCTGATGGAAAATGGAGCGAACCTGAAAATCTCGGTCCTGAAATCAATACGGCCGGCAATGAAAGCTGTCCCTTCATCCATGCCGACAATCAAACGCTGTATTTTACTTCGGACGGGCATACCGGGTACGGAGGTGACGACCTGTTTTTCGCGAAAAAAAATGCGGATAAATGGAGCGCGGCAGTGAACCTGGGCTACCCGATCAACACGATCGAAAACGAGGGCAGCATGGTGGTCAGCGCCGATGGGAAAACCGCTTATTATGCAAGTGACAGAAGCGACAGCCGGGGTGGCCTTGATTTGTATTCCTTTGAATTGAGAGAAGATATCCGCCCGCTGAAAACATTATGGGTAAAAGGAAAAGTGTATGATTCCAAAACAAAAAAGGGACTGCCGTGCGCTGTGGAGCTAACCGATCTTTCCAGTAAAGCAATTGTAAGCAGGGTGCAGACAGATGAAACGGGAAATTATCTGATCACCCTGCCGGTAGGAAAAGATTATGCATTTAATGTAAACAGGAAAGGATATTTATTCTTCTCGGATAATTTTGTTCTGAGCAATAATATTCCGGACTCAACGTATCACATCGACATTCCCCTCCAATCCATAGAAACCAATGCAACGGTCGTGCTCAGGAACATATTCTTTGACGTAAATAAATATGAGCTGAAGACCGAATCGTTCGTTGAGCTGGACAACGTAGTAAAGCTATTGAAAGAAAATCCTTCGCTTAAAATACAAATCAATGGCCACACGGATAATACCGGCCGCCCGGAAGACAACCTGAAATTGTCGAACAGCCGTGCCAACGCGGTCGTTCAATACCTTACCTCAAAAGGAATTGATTCAAAACGGCTATCCTACAGGGGATATGGATCTTCACAGCCGGTAGCCGACAATTCCAATGAAGCAGGCAAAGCGATGAACCGAAGAACTGAAATGAAAGTTGTGAACTAGAAAACCAGATGAAAAACATTGATATCAAACGATCTTTTATACCAGCTATCGCTATGCGATGTGCCGAATATAGGTCCCGTGCACGCAAAGATCCTGGCTGAACATTTCGACTCTGCGCTGGAAATATTCAGGGCAAAATACGCTGTGCTGGAAGGTATTGAAGGCATTGGACAAATAAGGGCCGCAAGCATCAAAAAGTTTAAGGAATTCAATAAGGCGGAAAAAGAAATTGCATTTATCGAAAGATATGGCATCGTTCCGCTATATATCCGGGATAATAATTATCCCCGGCGGCTGCTGAACTGCTATGATCCTCCGGCCTTATTATTTTTCAAGGGAAATACAGACCTCAACGCGAAGAAAATTGTGTCGATAGTGGGTACCCGGAATAATTCGGAATACGGACGTCTTACCACGGAAAGGCTCGTCAAGCAACTGGCGGCAAACGGCGTCACCGTGATAAGCGGTCTCGCGTACGGCATAGATGCAATCGCGCATAAGAGCGCAATAAAATATGGAACGCCGACGATTGGAGTAATGGGGCACGGACTGGACATCATCTATCCGGATCAAAATACCGGGCTCGCCAGGGAAATGCTAAAACAGGGAGGCCTGTTAACAGAATTCAGAAGCCTGACCCGGCCCGATAAGCATAATTTCCCCAGTCGCAACCGGATCGTGGCCGGCATCAGCGATGCGACCGTTGTTATCGAGAGCGGCATCAAAGGCGGCAGCATGATCACAGCAGAAATTGCCTTCGGTTATAACCGGGAGATTTTTGCCGTGCCGGGACGCGTAACCGACCATAAAAGCATCGGCTGCAATCACCTGGTCAGGAATAATAAAGCCCTGCTGCTCAGCGAGCCGCAACAATTGATTGAAATGATGGGATGGCAGAGCGAAAAGCAGGTAACACGTCATGAACCTGCCGAACTATTATCCGAAGGACTGGAAGAGCCGGAAAAAAAGATCATTGAAATACTCAGAGGCCGCGAGGCAATGGCGGTAGATGAATTACACCTGAGCTTAGGAATCGGGGGTAGCGTACTGGCTGCGGCGCTGCTGAACCTGGAAATGCTGAATCTGACGAAAGCCTTGCCAGGTAAGCGTTATATGCTTCGGTAAAATCTTTTGGACTGCATTTATCTGCCACCGTATCTTTGCACATGGCAACAATAAACAACGGTTCCAGGAAAAAATCTCCCCCTTTCAATAAGTTCTTCGGCGAAGGAGTAACATTCGATGATGTGCTCCTGGTACCTGCATATTCGCAGGTACTGCCCCGCGAAGTAAGCATCCGCACCCAGCTTACCCGGAAAATTGCGCTGAATGTTCCCATGATGTCGGCAGCCATGGACACTGTAACAGAAGCCACGCTGGCCATTGCACTTGCGCGCGAAGGCGGCATCGGTATCCTGCACAAAAACATGAGTATTGAAAAACAGGTTGAGCAGGCCCGTAAAGTAAAGCGAAGCGAAAGCGGCCTGATCATCGATCCGGTCACACTGCATAAGGATGCTTCGATTGCGGATGCCCTGAGGCTGATGAAGGAAAACAAGATTGGCGGTATCCCCATCGTGGATAACAGTAAAAAACTGGTGGGTATCCTCACCAACCGCGATCTGCGTTTTGAAACCGACAATGGCAGGAAGGTAAGCGAAGTGATGACAAAAGAGAACCTGATTACGGCCCCGGAAGGCACTGATCTTACCAAAGCTAAAAAAATACTCAGCCAGCATAAAATCGAAAAGCTGCCCGTCGTTAATAAAGGAGGCCAGTTGGTAGGATTAATTACCTATCGCGATATTCTTCAGCTGACCAGTCATCCGAATGCAGTGAAGGATAGTTTCGGGCGCCTGCTGGTGGGTGCTGCGCTGGGCATAACAAGAGATATGATCGAAAGGGCAAAAGCGCTTCAGCAGATCGGCGTGGATGTGGTTTGCCTCGATAGTGCGCACGGACATAGCAAAGGAGTGATCGAAGCACTGAAAGCCGTGAAGAAAAATTGCAAAGGACTTGAAGTGATCGCCGGAAATATAGGCACTGCTGCTGCTGCAAAAGCGCTCGCCGAAGCAGGTGCCGATGCTGTAAAAGTGGGAATCGGCCCCGGCTCTATCTGTACAACAAGAATAGTTGCAGGAGCGGGCATTCCACAGATTACTGCTATTATGGAAGCAGCTTCGGTTTTAGCGCCGGCAAAAATTCCGCTGATCGCGGATGGCGGTATCCGTTATACAGGCGACATGGTGAAAGCGCTTGCTGCAGGGGCCAATGTGGTAATGATGGGAAGCGTGTTTGCAGGAACAGAGGAAAGCCCTGGCGAAACAATTATTTATGAAGGAAGAAAATTCAAACAATACCGCGGCATGGGTTCTATCGGCGCAATGAGCCAGGGAAGCGGCGACCGGTATTTCCAGGATGTGGAAGACGACGTTAAAAAATTTGTTCCGGAAGGTATCGAAGGACGGGTGGCTTATAAAGGCAACCTGTCCGAAATTATTTATCAATATGCAGGAGGGCTCAGATCAGGAATGGGTTATTGCGGAGCAAAGGACCTCGACGCACTGCAGCGTGCACAATTTATCAAGATCTCCAATGCCGGTATTAAAGAAAGCCATGCGCATGATATCGAGATAACCCGGGAGGCACCTAATTACAGCAGATAAAATATTGGAATGGCGCGGATAGTATTTTTCCTTGGCTGCATTTTTTGGTCGCTGGCTTCCTTTGGGCAGACAGATTCATGTAATCTGCGCATCAGCCTGTTAACCTGTGGCCCCGGAGACGATCTGTATTCCGTCTTCGGTCACACGGCCGTGCGCGTGACAGATAAAACCACCCATACCGACATCGTTTATAATTATGGCACATTCGACTTTACCGATCCTGATTTTTATATAAAATTCACGAAGGGTAAACTGTTGTATTATGTAGCGGCAGAAGAATTCGGCGACTTTATGTATGAGTACCAGGTAGATAAAAGAAGTGTTATCGAACAGGTACTCAACCTTAGCTGTAGCGAAAAGCAACGCTTATCAGAGGCCCTGCAAATAAATGCAAGAGAAGAAAATAAATATTATTTCTACGAGTTTCTTTTTGATAACTGCGCTACCCGTATAAGGGATATCTTAAAGAAAAATACCGACGACACTATTCATGTTAAGGATATCCGGCCGCATCCCGTACCTACGTTTCGGGAAATGCTGCATGTATGTCTCGACAGCGGAAAACAATACTGGAGTGAATTCGGCATCGACCTGGTGCTTGGCAGCCTGATCGACCGAAAACCGACCAATGACGAAACGATGTTCCTTCCCGACTACCTGATGAAGGGGCTCGATAGCGCCTCGATGGAGGGTGTTCCATTAACCAAAACAAAAACCACCATTTTACCCGCCAGAACGGAAAGCGAATCAGCGGGAGTATTTACGCCGGTCAACACGTTTGTTTTTCTTCTATTTGCTGCAGGACTTCTTACATTATACCCGAAGAAATGGACATTGCGCATCCTGGATATTTTTGATGTGCTGCTGTTTTTCCTGATCGGTGGCGTAGGCTGCTTTCTAATATTCATGTGGGTGGGTACCGAACACGACCTTACAGCGAATAATTACAATTTAATCTGGGCCCTTCCGACACATTTATTCATATCGTTCTTTTTATTAAAAAATAAAAACTGGGTCAGGAAATATTTCCTGTTTACGACAGTACTTTATTTACTGGTCCTTTTATGCTGGGCGATTATCCCACAGGGAATGAATGCGGCATTTCTGCCACTTATTCTATTATTGGGACTGAGGAGCTTTGCGCGCGCCCGGAAAAAATAATTAGCCATGAGAGAAAAAACGGTTCAGCAAGGTGACGTATGTGTTTACTATACCGTTTCCGGCAGCGGAGACCCCGTGGTTCTCCTTCACGGTTTTGGCGAAGATGGTCAAATCTGGAACGAATTGCGGGATGCCTTAGAGCCTGATTTCACTGTTATTGTGCCCGATATTCCGGGTAGTGGCCGGTCTACCGGAACAGATGCAGAAACAACGATAGAAAAACTGGCGGAAAATATTCACCTGGTTCTTGAGGAAGAACAGGTAGGGCAATGTGCAATGATCGGCCATAGCATGGGCGGGTACATCACCCTGGCCATTGCCGATAAATACCCGGAAAGCATCAGTAAGCTGGGACTATTTCATTCCACTTCGTTCGCCGACAGTGATGAAAAAAAACAGGCCCGAAGAAAAAATATCGATTTCATCATCCGGCATGGCGCTTTGAAATTCCTCGAGCAATCCGTTCCCAGGCTTTTTTCACCCGAGACCAATGAAAAAAATCCGGGACTGATAAAAGAAACCATCCGGCAATACCGTGATTTTTCACCCGACTCCCTCGTACATTATACGCAGGCCATGATGAACCGGCCTGCGAGGACAGAAGTGCTGGAACATTTCCCCGGCCCCGTATTGTTTATCATGGGCGAATACGACACCGCGGTACCGCTTGAGCAGAGTTTAAAAGAATGCCATATACCCGGGATATCCTATATTTATATAGGTACGCATTCGGCTCATATGGGAATGCTTGAAGAAGCCCGGTTCTGCACGGATGCCGTTAATTATTTTCTTTCCGGCAAATAAACACTGCTGACCGGTTCCTGTGATCAAGAAGCGACGCAGACTACATGAATGTAAAGTAATTCGCAAAGGCCATGAAGGGCCGGGATGTCCGGTTTTGAACTTATCCTCATTTTAACTAATTTTAATCTCCCCTATCCACAACCCTGTTTAATCCGGTGTCAACATGCAAAAACGGTTCATCCCTGATATAGTAATTGTTCTGGTCACTTTGATCATTTCAAATGCAACCCTTGCTCAGGGTGATGTGATACGTCAGCAGAATTGCGATGGCAATCCTTACCAGCAAACTGTCGACAGCCTGAAGCAATATTATGGCGCGCAGGGATACACTGTCCTTCGCGAGGCGTCGATGACCATGGAAAGCGAATATGAAATGCCCATCGTGCTGCCCATGAACCAGGGAATATCCTACCAGTTTATTTTTATTGGCGATCCCACTTCCCGGTTATTCGAGGTAAGGATGTACGACTACAGCGAAAAGCAGGTAGTCTATAAAAAAAATATGTGGGGCGATGTCGATGGCAATATCATCAGCTTCAATTATGTTCCCCAGCAAACAGAATATCACATGATCAAGCCCGTGCAGGTAAACAAGAATAAAAAGAAAATGTGCGGCTATGTGTTATTGCTCAAGAAAACAAGTTAGCCTGCAGTTCTTCTAGTCAAAAGTGGAAAAGTTAAAACTACTGTACCAAACACTTTTAAGTTTTAAGTTTTCACTTTTAATTTTATTTCTGCGCCAGCGACAGCCGGATATCCACACCCGCCCTTGTATTAGTGATTGGCGGCGCAGTGGAAATAGAAGGCACCACCCTTCGTTGTTCAAAGTAGAATTTCACGTTTACCCGGTTGCTGATCACATAGTCTATCGACGGGCTGATGAGCACCACTTTCTGCCCGGCGGTCGGTAACGCCTGCGACTGATCCAGTCTCGAATTGGATGTCTGGTCGTTCTGGAAGCTAAGGTCGAGCCGGAAAGAGACATCGTTATCCAGCGATTTTCCTTTGAATTTGATAAATGAAACCGCGCCGCGTTTACGGTATCCGCCGCCAAGTGTGAATCCCGTGGAGCGGGCCTCGCTCAACTGATAATCCACCAGGCTCAGGCTTAGGGTTCTTGATTTTTTAAATTCTAAACGCGCGTTTAACTGGTTGGTGAATTGCATATCGAGATCAATCAGCGGCGCAAACTGTTCGCTTATCGAAATATTCGGCACAAGGAAATAAGGAATATAGTTACCGGTCAGCGTATCAATAAAGCTGGGATAGCTCGGATAGAATTGATCCTGGAACAATAATGCGGATTCAAAATGGTTCACGCTCAACTGACTCTGGTAAGAGTGAGTGATCGTGAAATTGGAAAATATCTTGTCAAGGCCCGGTATCCGTGATAATCCATTGTAAGTAATCCGCCAGTTAGGTTTCGGCAGAATTCCCTGGAACGGGTTGGAACGGATATTCGGGTTTGCATTTTTCATTAAAGCGATGGAGTTCGGATCTTTATTCGTGTATGCTGCAAGGAACGCGGGCAGCAGCACTTCCTGGGAGTACCTTCCATATCCCTTGTAAAAGCCATCGGGAGTCTGTTCAAGCGCAGAGCCGGGATTGTCGCTGCTCAATCGCTGAGCTATAATATTCCTGTAATTCTGGAATTTCAGGAAGGTTTCCGAAACCGAGTTGGGATCTATTTTTGTAAACAGGGTCTGAAACGAAATATAGCTGACGCTGAAGCTTCCTTCCGTATAGGGATTTAACCGCGCAAACTGCCCGCTATAACCGTTGGGCATCGTGTCTTTGTACAATTCAGAATAAATTTTACCGAACGATTTATCTACGTTCAGATCGATAGTAAGATCACGTATCGGCATCAGTTGCGCCTGTATGCTCAATTTCTGATTGAAATCCTGCCGGTTCTGGAAATTAAAATCCGGATCGCCGGTGATAAGGCCCTTCGCGCCGAGGCTATTAATAAATGAAGTGTCGGGCTGCCGGCCAAAAACGTAGGCAAGGCCGGGCGCCATAGAGTGGAAATTCATGCCGAGAATACGTGTACTGTCTGTGTACCCGTAAATACTAGCCGTAGCGTTTTCGGAATAATTAATACTTATTCTCTTCAGCGAAGTAAGCACTCTTCCCAATGCTTTCGCAGCTCCGCTCAGTTGTATGGGCTCGCCTGCTTCGCGTTTTTTCTTTTTTGTGCGCGACGTGTCGGCCGTCGCGGCGGGGGCCGCTTCATCAAGGGCCCGCAGCAGGCCCCACTTGCCATAGAGTTTGGTGAAGTCGAGTTCTGCCGTCGCATTTTTCTGTTGCGAATTGGACAAGGTATTTCCCAGATTTTTTGCAATTAATGATGCCGCGAGCCAGTTATAACCGGCGATATAATTTACGCGTATCTGCGTCCAGTCCAATGCAGGTAATTTGGATGTCGGCAATACATAAGAAATATTTGCATTCTGCTGATAGGATATTGTTCTGCCACCGTTCATGAAATTATCCCACATCCGTTTTCTTCCCTGTTTATCCAGGCGGCCCGAGTCTTCATCCACCCAGGCTTTATTCAATGCAGTGAAATCGATGTTCAGTGATTTCGTGATATCCCATCTCAATGCATACGTTCTGTCGAACGTAAAGTATTTATCATACGTTTCCGGCAACCCCAATTTTACACCGCCTACATTTCTCGGGCGATACGCGCCGAATTGCCGGTTGACATCGGCGCGGAAGCTCAATAAGCTGGGAACGGGATTGATATTAATATCCTTAAACAGCAGGTACCATTGTGATTTCGATTTGATGGTTTTCTTCAGTGGCTCGATAAATTTCGGAACAAGGTGTAATTATATCCAGCCCCGCACGATGCCGCATGATATCGTTGTTCTCGATTAAAGGGTTGTGTTCCGATTCTTTGTAATAAGAATAGCTTACATCGATATTCTCAATACTCCATATTTTTTGTTTCTTACCGGAAAGATTATTCTTCTTTACATTGGTAAAATTAACGGTCTTGATTGTATGCACGTCTACCGCATTGGCACGTATCGAATCGCGCTGGGCTGAAGGCGCCTGTCTTAATTTATCCTTTAACCGGATATCCAGATCGTAGGGATCGAATTCGGGCGTGCTGATCGTTTGCGAAATACCGGCATATACAGGAATGGTCATCGCCGCCTTTTCAGGCAATAATTTTCCAAGCTCCAGGTTGGTGGCCATATCGAACTGCGTCACGCCTTCCTTCGCGCGCTCATTCACCCGCTGATCGATGGTGCCAAAGCCGGCGCTCCGGGTGCTTCCCGAAATATAGAAAGTTCCGAGGTCGGCCAGTTTCACATCTACCCTTCCCAATGCAGCATAACCACCTTTTTCATTGAGCCCGCCAAGCCGCAGTTCGTTGAACCACACTTCCACGCACGCATCGGGCCGCGAACGGTTTTCAACACCGATAAAGATCACCTGCACCTCGCCCAGGTTAGGGTTGCCAAGCATCGAATATTCACGTCCATCGGCATCGACCTCCTTATAAAATTGAGTAACCGGAACTGTTTTGTTTCGTTGTATTTTCATTTGCACCAGCCGCTGCAGGTCCAGCGAAAGATCATTGGCAGCGGGCCAGATCGCATCATCCGTAACAGCGCCCCACGGCGTTTTGCGGAGAGGGATTCTTATTTCATAAAAATTATTGATCAGGTCATTGCCCACACGGATCACCGAATACATTTCATTGTCGTTGATATTATCAACGGTGCCGCTTGATTCAATATGCGTGTACATATATAAATTGCTGTAACGCCTTAAATCGAGGCTCATCGTTTTGAACACGCCGCGAACGCCATGTTGCGGAAGATTACAAACCTGCAGGCTCAGTGATTGCTCGTTCAGCAGAATGTTCACATTATTATTACTCAATTGTTGCTGACGAATAACATTTGGCGGCGTCTTATAAGGTACCGGCTGGCGTGAACTGTTCTCTTCAATATTTACAGCGAGCTGATTAAATGATGTGGGGGAATTAGCCGGAATAGCTTTATACTGCCCGGTTGTATCCAGCTCATAATTAAATCCGCGCCATTGATTGCGTACCAATTCGAGCTTGGCAAAACGCAACACCACCGAATCCTCAAATCCTGAAAGAAACATACGGATAAAGCGAATAGACTTGAAATCGGGAATATTGCCGACTTTCTTTTCATACTGATCGATTGGTATCCTGAACAGGTACCATTTTTCCGGAGTACCGCCAGCCGGTGTAAAAGACCGTACATCGGTGATAAAATTACCGCCTACCTGGGCCAGGTCCTGGGGCTTAAGCTCTACTTTATACTGGAAATATTCTTCCAGTTCATTTAAGGTATTGTCTTTGTTGAATTCTTCCTGGTCGGGATATAAAGTAAATGCGCTTACAAACTGGTCACCTGCCCCCGCAACAGGAGAGTTGCCCTGCGGGCTGTTGATATCTTTGTAACGTTCCAATATACCGTCCCGATTTGTATAGGTTGCATCGCGATAATTTTTAAAGTTATCGTGCGAAGGATCTTTTAATGCCCGCTGGTATATTTCCGAGTTTTCCCCGAAACTGTTTTTCAGGTCATTTAAATAGGCCTGGAATTTTCTTTGTTCAGCTACATCATCCAGGCCGTCGAAGCCGGCATCCTGGAGCGGCCTGTCTGCCGGATCATTGCTGAACGCCTGTGTCACCTGTATCGGGTTGGCAGGCACTTTACCCCATACCGTAGAAGAATCCTCCTGTGCAGCTGTAACTGCGCCGCTGATACCATTTTCAAAGAAACGTTTTCCGTCGCGCAGCACGTCTTCAGAAATATTTCCGAGGTTAAAATATAATTCACCGCCAGAGCTGGTTGGATTATTTAAAAAAGGATCCTGCATCCAGAATTCGATATACTGCACATTCGCCGATTCAAAATCCACCTGGTCGAGGCCACGCATAATACCCCCCCATCTTGTTTTTGGGTTAAGTAATTTTCCCGCAGCGGTCACGCTTGTCGGTCTCGCATCATAATTATAGGGGCCGATATCGGTGGGATAATAGGCCATATCAAAAGTGACAAGGGCCGCCTGTCCGAAATCAGGTGTTTTATTGGGATATATTTCGGTGATCTTTACCTGCCTTACACTGGGATTTTTCAGCAGATCAGCATCGATAGGATTGCTTGAATTCTTTTTATCCTGCAAAACAGGCTCGATATTGTACCAGGCCAGTTTCGCCCTGTTGAATCCATAGCTTAGCGAATCGGTGGCCGTTGCTTCGGGGAACAATCCATTTCCGGCAGGCGTGGAGGCAAGGCCCCAACTGACCAGCGGAAAGCGAAGGTCGATAGCATTGCGCGAGCCTTCGAAGTCATCAATGTATACCTGCCCGTTGCTGCCGCTGCCGATCTGTTTCGGATGGCCGGGCTTCAGCAAGGCCCCCTCACCGTAAGCGGTAACCGTACTCATTTCCGTTGTATTATAAAACGGCAGCTTATCCAGCCATCGTGTCAACCGCGGAGCCTGCGTACGATAACTGAAATCGAGTCCGTACATCGCATTCGCGATCGGGTCTTCCCCGATACTTGTTTTAGTAAAATACGGTCGTTCGGATAATTTCTCGAACGTAGCCCCCAATGTTAACGCTTCGGTGGCCGTGGTCTTCGCGAGATAGTCGAGGCGCAGACCCAGGAAGTTTCTCTGCTGAATGCCATAACCCGCATTATTTTCAAACCCGACAGAGATCGGAACACCGGAGCTTAATATGCCGGAATTAATTACTTTAACGGTGCCCAGGTTATAATCGATCGTATAATCGACATTCTCCTTTAACACCTGTCCCCCGGCCGAAACAGTCACCGAACCCTGCGGCACGTTGAATGCGCCCAGCGAAATTTCAGAATTCGACTGTCCTTTTGCCGAACCGGAAATAATATACCTGTTAAGATTGGAATAGGTTTTCGCGATTTCCTTTATCGTATCGTATAGTGGATAGTAAACATATTTGTTCTTCATATCCTGTGTGGCACCTGAAAAGGCGGCCGTATCCAGGTCGCGGCCGAAGGGCTCAAGAAAAGGAAAGATAATACGTGCCTGCGAGGACAAAACGGTAAAGCCTTCGATATAATCGAACACCCCATCAGGCAATGGATCATTGCGCGCGTTCAACCGGTCGAGATTTTCCAATGTAAGCAGGGGAACACCGGACCTGGGTGTTTCTTCGGGCAAAAATCTTTTCTGGCCGAGGCTGGGTTCTTCGTAGAGAACGTTCAGCTTGAAATCTCCCGGCTGGATGCTGCTCATGATAGAACCGTCTTTCGACTTCAGCGAATAGACGTTCTTCATCATCAGGTCCCAAAGCGGAAGGTTGGTTCGCTGCGAAGTGGCTTTTAGTAATTTCAGAAAAAGTACTTTCTGTGAACCGGGCGTGCCGGCAGCGTTGAGAGACGTATCCGGCGGGGCGTCCTGCGAAAATTCACCCACCTGGTAAATTTTTCCATTATAGCTGTACTGGAATGCCACGCCCAGTACTTCATCGGGCTGCAATGGTTGTGTTAAAGAGATAAATCCCACCTGCGGGTTGAAATAAAATTCGTTGGGAGAAAGCTGTCTCGCAAATGTTTTTTCATAATCCTGCACTGCAGTCAATCCCAGGGCAGAAAGCCTGGCCGTAATAGTTGAAGAGTTCCTGCTCGAAGGATCATTTACTATCTTCCGGTATAAAAGATTTACATCGTTGTCCGGGATTCCTTCGGGCAATTGTTTGGCCGGGTTCAATGCCAGGTTAGGGTTGCCGGAATTATAGGGCTGCGATTCACCCAGGTCCATCAGGCCCACCACATCCCTGGTCTGCGTCGTGGAGCCGTTACGGTTAGTCACCCACACTTCCATCCGCAATATCTGCACCTTCGACGATACAATCGGCAGCTTGCTCATGGCTTTTTTATAATTCTTCCTGAAATATTGTGCGAGCAGAAAATGCCTGTTCTCTTCATAGTCATCAGCCCTGAATTCGAAATAGGCATTTGAAGAGCCTCCCTGGGCAGCGATGGTTTGCCGTTGCGAACGCTGGTTCGAAAGCACACCCGTAACAAATAATTTTCCGAACTGTAACTGTGTTTTTATTCCAAATAAAGACTGCACTCCCGATATTAACGAGCCCTTTGTGGAAAAAGAAACATTACCCGCTTCTATTTTCTTTATGATCTCATCGTCCTTACCGGTGTAGTCCAGTTTCAGCTGATTTTCGAAATCAAAATTAGCCAGCGTATTGTAACTGATAGGCAGTTTCATCTTATCGCCGATGTTACCGATCACGCTCAGGTTGGCGTTCATGTCGAAATCGAATCCGCCATTGCGGCGCGCACGCTCCGGCAGTGCGGGATTCTTAATGTTCTGCCCCTGGTAACCTGCGATGATATTGACATCGCCCTGCGGACGGATATCGATCTTCCCATTGCCGAAAATACGGTTGAACAGGTTGTCCGTAACAGACATTTTCGGTTTAGGCAATTTATAGTTGAGATTGGAGAGCACATCGGCCCTTTTCCTGAAATATTCATTTTCCTCGCGCTGCGACTGCAGCTTCAAAAATTCTTCGAAGCTGATCGTGGTGGGCTTCCGGTAATAAAAGCTGCCGATCTTTTCGATCACGTAGTATTCGCGGGTTCTGGGATCATATACGATTGAATCGCTCAGATTGGCAGGATCGTCGAGACCGATGGCATTGCGGCGGGGATTGGAATACTTATCCGTTCTCCGGTCGGAAAGAGGGTATTTAAGCGTGTCGGGGACAGATGAAACGGTGGCTACGGGAAGCCGCGCTGTAGCAGAATCCGGCTTCTGGGCAAAAGAACGGCCCCAGGTCGCAAACAGAAAGGTTGCGGCAGTTAGTATGGTACCTCGCAGGATAAAATCTAGAGTCCGGGCCAATTGGAAATTTTAGGTATAGATTCTTCTATAGGCTTAGATCATTTTCAGCGCTTTTTTGATAATGTCTTCAATTTTCGAAAGGTTGGGATCGGATCTCATTACACGGGAGATAGCCTGCTCTGCTGTTGCACGGGCTATCCCCAGAGAGATAAGTGCATTTAACGCGTCATTTTCCAATGTATTGCCCGGGGAAGAGCCATTATTTATTTCCGTTATGGTTTTTCCAACCTTATCCTTCAGTTCCAGGATAATTCTTTCGGCCGATTTTTTTCCGATACCCTTAATGCTTTCGAGCAGCTTCGTATTTCCCTGCGTGATTGCTTTGGCAATTTCCGCAGGCCGCATTGCAGACAACATCATCCGGGCCGTGCCTGCCCCTACCCCCGACACGCTGAGCAACTGGATGAACATTTCTTTTTCCGGCTCCTCATAAAAGCCGTAGAGCAATTGTGCATCCTCGCGCACGTGAAAATAGGTGTGCAGCATTCCATGATCCTTGTCCGAAATATCTGCGTAGGTGTTGAGGCTGACATGCACTTCATAACCCACGCCGTTGACATCAACATAAACCATTGACGGCGTTTTTCTTACAAAGTTTCCTTTCAAAAAAGCGATCATGCGGGCAAAAGTAAGGAAAAGACTATTTTTGTCGTCTCTAATTAATATCCATGAGCAGAATTTCGGCAGCGATTACAGCAGTAAACGGCTATGTTCCTGAAGACAAACTTACCAATGCAGACTTTGAAAAGATGGTTGACACCAATGATGAATGGATCCGTACGCGTACCGGTATTTCAGAAAGAAGAATTTTAAAGGGGAAAAATAAAGGCACTTCGGAAATGGGCGCACCTGCCGTGCTGGGGCTTTGCCAGAAAAGAGGTATCGATCCCAAAGAGATCGACTGCCTGATCTGCTGTACCGTCACTCCCGACATGGTTTTCCCGGCCACGGCAAATATTATCTGCCATAAAATAGGTGCTGTAAATGCCTGGGGCTACGACCTGCAGGCCGCCTGTTCCAGTTTTTTATTCGGCCTTACCACCGGTGCCGCTTACATCGAAAGCGGGCGCTTTAAAAAAGTGGTAGTGGTTGGCGCCGACAAAATGAGCGCGATCGTTGATTACAGCGATCGTACCACCTGCGTTTTATTTGGCGATGCTGCTGCGGCCGTATTGCTGGAACCCAATACCGAAGGGCTGGGAATACAGGATAGTATTTTAAAAAGCGACGGCAGCGGAGAGCCCTACCTGCATATGAAAGCCGGGGGATCGAGACGGCCGCCGTCTATTGAAACGGTTACCGCCAAAGAGCATTATATATACCAGGAAGGCGCCGCTGTTTATAAATCCGCGGTAAAAGGCATGGCCGATGTATCGGAAGAGGTTCTTAAGAGAAATAATTTAACAGGCGATGATATTGCCTGGCTGGTTCCACACCAGGCCAATAAAAGAATTATTGACGCAACGGCTTCCCGCATGGGGCTGGCGGCTGAAAAAGTAATGCTGAACATTGAGCGGTATGGCAATACCACTTCGGCAACTATTCCGCTATGCCTGTGGGAATGGGAAAATAAATTAAAGAAAGGCGATAATCTTGTGCTGGCTGCATTCGGCGGCGGATTTACCTGGGGCGCCACGCTCGTGAAATGGGCCTATTAAAGATTTCACGCAATGCCACAAAGAAAAGCAAAGCCGCAAAGATTTTATTAATGGGCGCAAGTTGGTTCCACTTCACGCGACATGCTTGCACCAGCTATTTCAACTTCCGGACACAAGTGTGTTTCATACCGAAGCGAATAAAACCCACTTATGCCCTAGTCTTTATGCGAATAAAAGGCATCGGCCTGCGCGGTGGGCATGATCACCAGATCGTTGATGCAGACGTGCGGCGGCAAAGAAGCACAATAGAAAACGGCATCGGCTACATCTGCGGCTTCCAGGGGTTGCAATCCATCATATACCGCCTTTGCCGCTTTTTCATCTCCTTTAAAACGCACCAGGGAAAATTCCGTTTCGGCCATGCCGGGATGAATGGCCGTCACTTTTATTTTATGTCTCAGCAAGTCGATACGCATCGCCTGTGAAATGGCATCCACGGCATGCTTGGTTGAGCAATACACATTTCCTTTTTCATACACCTGTTTTCCGGCGATGGAACCGATGTTGATAATCTGCGCATTGCCTTTTTTAATTAAAAAGGGAAGCACCGCACGGGTTACATAGATTAATCCTTTTAAGTTAGTGTCAATCATCTGTTCCCAGTCGTCCATCGATGCCTCATCAAAATAATCCTTTCCCGCAGCGAGCCCTGCATTATTGACGAGGATATTTATTTTCTGCCATTTTTCCGGCAGGCCTTTCAGAAACCGGTTCACTTCTTCTTTATTGCGCACGTCGAAGTTCAGTGCAAGCACGTTAATGTTGTGCTTCGATTCGATTTCTTTCGCTACTTCCTGTAATAATTCATTTCTTCTTCCCGTAATAATTACATCACAACCTTCGGCGGCAAATCTCTCTGCAATTGCTTTTCCAAAACCGGATGTAGCGCCGGTTACTAACACTACTGCTTTCATAATCGAAATAAATTTTTAAACTCCCGACACTTCCGCTTCTTTGCTGATCTTGCTCACCAGCCCCTGCAGCACTTTTCCCGGTCCGGCTTCTACGAATTTCCTTGCACCGTCAGCAATCATTGCCTGGATAGTCTGCGTCCAGCGAACGGGGCTTGTTAATTGTTCAACCAGGTTCTTCTTGATTTCTTCCTGGTTAAATACGGCTTTAGCCACCACGTTCTGATAGATATGGCAGGAGGGCTGATAGAAGGCGGTTCTTTCTATTGCGCCCTGTAATTCTTTTCTGGCAGGCTCCATAAGAGGGGAATGAAACGCTCCGCCCACGGGCAACAGCAATGCCCGTTTTGCGCCTGCGGCCTTTAGTTTTTCGCAGGCGGCTTCAACGCCTTTTATCGTTCCGCTGATGACAATCTGCCCGGGACAATTATAATTGGCAGCTACCACCACTTCGTTTGTTTCTTTCATAACGGCTGCACATATTTCTTCTACCTTTTCATCTGCAAGCCCTAAGATAGCCGCCATAGTGGAAGGTTGCAATTCACAGGCTTTCTGCATGGCCTGGGCACGGATCTGCACCAGTTTCAATCCATCTTCAAACGATAAAGCGCCATTGGCAACCAGTGCTGAAAATTCTCCCAGCGAATGCCCGGCAACCATGTCCGGCCTCACCTGGTCGGCGCATTTGTAAGCGATAACAGAATGAATAAACACCGCTGGCTGCGTAACATTGGTTTGCTTGAGATCCTCGTCGGAGCCTTCGAACATTACATCGGAAATGCGAAAGCCAAGTATTTCATTGGCCTGTTCAAATAATTTTTTTGCAAAAGCATTCTTATCGAATAGATCCTTTCCCATGCCTTTAAACTGAGAACCCTGGCCGGGAAATATATAAGCCTGTTTCATGCCGCGAAATTAAGGTTTAGTTGGTTAAATTTTATCCGTCATTCCCTGCCGACCCACCCCTACCTCTCCCAGGGAGGGGACGCAGCTTCGTAAGTGATTCGCATCCCCTCCTTCGGAGGGGCGGTCTCGCCTGAGGCGAGACCGGGGTGGTCATGCAACAATCAATGTAAATTCGAAGAGATCAGCTTCGTAAACTCGCTCCGGGTTTCATTTTTTTCAAATTCACCCCAGAACGCGGAGGTGGTGGTTACAGAATTCTGCTTCTGCACGCCGCGCATCATCATACACAGGTGGGAGGCCTCGATAACAACAGCCACCCCCAGCGGGTTCAATGACTCCTTAATGGCATGCAGTATTTCGGTAGTGAGTCGTTCCTGCACCTGTAACCGCCGGGCAAACACATCCACCACGCGGCCTATCTTGCTGAGGCCCGTTATCCATCCGTTGGGAATATATGCCACATGTGCTTTTCCGAAAAAAGGTAACAGATGATGTTCGCATAAACTATATAATTCAATATCCTTCACAATGATCATCTCGCTCACATCTTCATGAAACTTGGCTGAATTCAGAATGGACACGGCATCCAGTTCATATCCCTGCGTAAGGTATTGCATGGCTTTGGCCATCCGTTCCGGTGTTTTGGCCAGCCCTTCGCGGGAGGTATCCTGCCCAAGCAGTTCCAACGCATTTTTATAGTTGCCGATCAGGCCCTGTGTAATCTGTTCATCATAATGTTCTGTCCTTTTATATGCCATGGTTCTTTAGTTAATTATATTGCCGGGTATTCGACAAAATTTCTTTCTGTTTCGTACAGCCTCACCTGTATGTCGAACTTATCATTTATCTGTTCCCTTAAAATATCATAGATCACCAGGCAAATATTCTCCGCAGTAGGATTCAGGTGCTTAAAATATTTTGTATCGAGATTCAGATTCTTATGGTCGAATTGCGCGATTACATGCGTTTTAATAATATCGCTCAGCGCTTTCATGTCCATCACATAACCGGTCACGGGATCAGGTTCTCCTGTCAGTTTCACAATCAGCTCATAATTATGTCCGTGAAAATTAGGGTTATTGCATTTTCCGAACACTTCATCGTTTTTTTGCATGTCCCAGTCCGGGTTGAACAACCGGTGGGCCGCATTGAAATGTTCCTTTCTGAAAACTGCAACTTTTCTTGCCACTGCCTGGAATTTATTGGTGATCAGCCGCCGAAATACTCAATATAAATTCTCGGCGTTTCATACAATTTAATACAATGCAATTCAACTGCCGCGGGAATATGCGGCAATAACTGTTCCCATATTGCGATAGCCAGATTTTCAGTAGAGCACATTTTGCCCTGCATGAAATCGACATCCATGTTCAGATTTTTATGGTCGAGCCGTTCAATAACGTATTTTTTGATGAGCGCACTCAGCTGCTTGGCATCAAAAAGAAACCCTGTGTCGGGATGCGGGCGGCCTTTTACCGTAACATACAGATCATAATTATGCCCATGCCAGTTTTCATTGGCACATTTTCCAAACACTTCTTCATTCTTTTCCCTGCTCCAGGAAGGATTATAAAGCTTATGGGCGGCGTTAAAGTGTTCGAGCCGGGTAAGGTAAACCATCTACAGCGAAAAATTTCCGCAAAGATAAGACGTGTGGGGAAATACCTGCGTAATTTCGGTTATGGGAACACTTCTGGTAGCGGCCACGGTCAAAGAGATCGCGCCAACAATGGAATGGATCAAGGAAAGGAAAGACATTCAGCTATTGATCACCGGCGTTGGAATTACCGCAGCAACTTACGCATTAAGCGCTTTTCTGCGCAATAAAAGGCCCGGCCAGGTTGTGCAGGCCGGCATCGGTGGCAGCTTCAGCGAGGATTATCCCCCCGGCTCACTGGCATTGATCGGTGAAGAAGTTATTGCAGACCTCGGGGCCATTGAAAACGGAAAAATTACGAACGTTTTCGACATGGGCCTTGCGGATCATAATCAGCACCCGTATGTCAACGGCATGCTCGTTAACCCGCAAAGGGGCATGCGTAATTTCAACTTGAATTTTGTTCGCGGTGCAACGATCAATTGTGTCAGCTCAACACCGCAGCAGGTGGCGATGATCCGCGAAAAATATAATCCCGTGATCGAATCGATGGAAGGCGCAGCATTGCATTATGTTTGTTTAATGGAAGATGTTCCTTTTCTTCAATTGCGGGCCGTGTCCAATTTTACGGGTGAAAGGAATAAGGCAAACTGGAAAATCAGGGAAGCAATCGAGAATCTGAATAATAAACTGAAAGAGATAATACAATAACACATGAAATATACCCTGGGATTTTCTCCCTGCCCCAACGATACATTTATTTTCGACGCGCTGGTGAATAAGAAAATAGATACCGGTGATCTCGAATTTGAAGTGATTATGGAAGATGTACAGACGCTGAACGAAATGGCCATTGGTCAGCAAATCGATTTCACCAAGATCAGTTATGGCAGCCTGCCTTTATTACTGAACAACTATAAAGTATTACATTCCGGAGGCGCGTTGGGAATGGGCGCAGGTCCCTTGCTCATCTCTTCGCTGCCCATTCCCGCCCCCGCCGTAAAGCAATGCACCATCGCCATACCGGGCAGGAATACCAGCGCACATGTATTATTCTCCCTTGCCTATCCCGAAGCGCAGAATAAAGTGTTTCTGAGATATGACGAAATAGAAAATTTCGTGCTCGGCAACAAAGGCACACTTGAAAATATTGCTGCCGTTAAACTCGGTGTTATTATTCATGAAAACCGGTTCACCTACCAGGACAAGGGGCTCGTAAAACAAACAGACCTGGGGCATTTCTGGGAAGAAGAAACCGGCTTCCCTGTTCCATTAGGCGGCATAGCCGTCCACCGGAGAATATCTCCCGAAGCTGCGCACCGCGTGGACCGCCTGATCCGGAAAAGCCTTGAATATGCTTACGCGCATGGTGAAACGCTCAGCGATTTTGTAAAAAACAATGCACAGGAAATGAGCGTGGATGTAATGCGCCAGCATATCGGTTTATATGTCAACGAATATTCAATTGACCTCGGCCCGCATGGAAAAGAAGCCGTAAGAAAATTCATTGAAGTGCATTCATCGATCAATAAAATCCCGGTAAACCTGGAGGATATGTTTATTTAAACCCGGAAAGAAATTTTATCGGGCGATGCGCCTCGTTATTTCCCGGCAAATGGTATTTGCAAAAATTTTTCCGTTAAATTCTCTCACGCTGCGCAGGCCGCGGATGGCGTTGGTCAGGAATAATTCATCGGCATTTTCCAATACCGCGATAGTGGCTTCCTGTTGTTGTATTTTAAATCCTTCGCGGGGAAGGATATCCAGCAGGTTTCTGCGCATCACGCCCGCCACGCATCCTTCCGTCAGCGGGGGCGTAAATAGTATCCCTTCTTTTACCCAGAAAACATTGGCCGTACTGGCATCACATATCCTTCCGTGTGCGTTTAGAATGATACAATCGTCCCAATGATTTTTCTTTGCGTGTTCCGCAGCCATTATATAAGGCAGGTAATTATTCGATTTAATATTAGCCAGTATATCACAACTCTTCATCACTTCTTTATACATCCCCACTACAATACCTTCTTCACCCGTTTCTTTTTTAATTCCGAGCGGCCAGCATTGTATGATAAACCCGGGGCGGTCATTCAGTTCATACAATCCTCCTTCTCCCCGGAATAGGGATAGTCGCAACCGTGCAGTGCCTGCGATCCCGTTTTTATTAATTGTTTCCAATATTTCCTTCTCGAAAAAAGCCTGGTTCCAGCAGGTATCGGTTTCCATTCCCAACACCTGCATACCGTGGAACAGCCGCTCAAAATGCAGGCCGGCCAATTGTATTTCGCCACCCGAAAATTTCATCGTTTCAAACAGGCCGTCGCCATAGCGAAAGGCCCTGCTGTCGGCTGAAAGCAGGGGGCTGCCATGAGCCATAAAAGAACCATTAAAATTGACGTACCCACTCATTTAATCTCTTTATTTAGCATCGAATATTTAATATTGCCTATGATTAAAAACCTGATACCGGCTCTCTGCCTTATTTTGATTGCCGCGTTCTGCTCCTGCAAACACCGCCAGTCACAGCAACCCGGCATATCCGCACACGGTACCGGTAAAATGAATTTTGCGCTGCTCCGCTATGATTCTGCCGAACTGGAATACCGTCTCGATTCCATTCATAACCGTGGGCTGGTATTGCAATTCTGCCTCAGCAATGCAGGAAACAATAATAGCAATTTTCAACTGATATCCTACGCTTATGATACGCTCAGCGATTTTAACAACAGCTGGATTCCCGATACTTTACGCGTAGTCAGCGACAGCTTACCCAGAAATTTCGAAGGAAAACTAATTCTTGGAAATAATGAAGTGACACGCGAGCAGCTTTACGACGTACTCAATAAACCGGATGGAAAGCGCGTGAGTTATGATTATATGTTGTTCACCCCGGTGGTAGAAGGTGTTTTTCACCATGTGGTGTATATGATCCGGCCCATTAAGAATGGCAAGCCTGCTGAAGGAACCAACGGCAGGATGCAGATGACTTCCCCGAGGCCCCCCACGCGTATCTGGAACGACTAATTCTTTTTCAGTTTCCTGAAACTGCCTACCGCCCCGTTGAAATTATGGCCCGCCAGTTTCCGGTTGGACAGTTTAAGCGTGGAGACCAGCGTTGCATTCAATGCATTTTCCCGTGGCGCATAACCAAAGGAGCCGGTATTGATATAGCTCAGCACACTCGCCAGGCGGGCTTCTTCCACATCACCAAAATCCTTGTCCAGGCCATCTTCCACACGCTTATCGACAGCAATACCGTCAAAATAATTTCCCGAACCGGCGCTGTTCGTGCTCCTGAAGGAAACAGGGAATATATACCAGCTTCCATCGGGAATCGGAAAGAAACCCACGGGCTTGCCATACGTCGTATCCCCTACCAGTTTCACATTCATATACGGTTTAAGATTATTGATCAATAATTCACTGGCGGAAGCCGTATTCTCGCTCACGATAAAATAGAGGTTACTGATATCCAGTGGCCCGGCCTTATTGAATTTGGTGGTTTCGTTGTAATCCGAATAATTATTATTGAATTTCTGGGTCATCATCACCTGGCCGTTGGCGGATGATTTCACCAGAAAATCGGCCAGCTTCTGTGAAAGGCTCACATAGCCGCCGCCATTATACCGGATATCTACCACAACATCCGTAACGGTATTCGAATTAAACCGGTCGAATACCTGTGCAAGCCTGTCTACCACCGATGCAGAATCGCCCAAAAATGAAGTGAACACCAGGTACCCCACTTTTTTCGCGCCCACGGTGTACACACTGTCAAGGAATACCGGTGTTTCGTTATACGTTCCGGCAGTAAGTGAAATATCAACTGAATTACCATCGGGCTTTAAAAAAGTGATGGTGCTGGAGTTGGAATTATAAACATTGTCTACGATATAATCGGAATTGGCAATCGAAATATCGGTACTGCCGTTAATTTTTGTGAGCCTCCAGCCGCGGCGGATGCCGGCCTGGCCCGCAGGAGAAAGCGGCTCCACGAAACGCACCCGCAGGTCGCCGTCTTCGCGGAAAAAAATATTCAACCCGAAATCCTTTGCCACGCCCGAACTGATATCATCCCAGTCGGACTGTTTTGCAGCAAAACTGAAACGGTCGACCGGATCGGCAAAACCGGATTCGATGCTGTATTTCCGGATACCCATCATAATGGCATCGGGATCGGCATAGTCCTGCGTTTTAAATGTATCGGGAATGTGCGTATTCCACAGGTAAATATCTTTTGAATAACTATAGGCCGTATCCTTTATGGGATCCCGTTTCACGCTGGTGGTATCTTCGGGAGGATTTCCCGCATCACTGCTTTTATTTTTTTTACACGAAGAAAGGACCGAAGACAGGAATAAGACACAAACCATAACTGCAATTCCGAACACACTGATTGTTTCAAAAAAGGACACTTTTCGCCCCGGGAAAAGAGGGGATTTACCGTTAAACATTCTCTCTCGATTTACGGATACAATATAATCATTATATACGAGTGGTCGGGAGCATTTGTTGTAAATTGCAGCCCATATCCTCAAAACTTTTGTTAAAGGACATGCTAAAATGAAACTATGAAGAAGGATTTAAGAAGAGAGCAAGCGCTCGAGTACCATTCTAAGGGGCGGCCCGGAAAAATTGAAGTGGTCCCCACCAAAGATGCAAAAACACAGCGCGACCTCTCGCTTGCTTACTCTCCCGGCGTAGCCGAACCCTGCAAAGAAATTGAAAGAGACCCCGAAACAGTTTATAAATACACCGCCAAGGGAAACCTCGTTGCGGTGATTTCCAACGGCACCGCGGTGCTTGGCCTCGGCGATATAGGCCCAGAAGCCTCTAAGCCGGTAATGGAAGGAAAGGGTGTGCTGTTTAAAATATTTGCCGACATCGATGTATTCGACATCGAGATCAACGAAAAAGATCCCGAGAAATTCGTTCAGATCGTCAAATCGCTGGAACCTACTTTCGGCGGGATAAACCTGGAAGATATAAAAGCGCCCGAATGTTTTTATATTGAAAGAAAGCTGCGGGAAACGATGAACATCCCCGTAATGCACGACGACCAGCATGGTACCGCCATCATCAGCGCCGCCGCCCTGCTGAACGCTTTAGACATACAGAAGAAAAAAATAGAAAAAGCGAAGTTCGTGGTCAACGGTGCGGGCGCCGCCGCGATGGCCTGCGTAAAATTATACCAGGCGCTGGGTGCAAAACCTGCCAACTTCACGATGTTCGACAGAAAAGGCTGCCTTTATACCGGCCGCACCGACCTCGAAACGGACAAGCTCGAATTTGCTACTGCGAAATCCGACTGCACGCTCGAGCAGGCCATGAAGGATGCAGATGTTTTTATCGGGCTCAGCGTAGGCAATGTGCTCACGAAGGAGATGGTAAAAAGCATGGCCAAAAAACCGATCGTCTTTGCGATGGCCAACCCCGATCCGGAGATCAGGTATGAAGATGCCACCGAAGCGCGCGAAGATGTCATTATGGCTACGGGCCGCAGTGATTACCCCAACCAGGTAAACAATGTACTGGGTTTCCCCTTTATATTCCGGGGCGCCCTCGATGTGCGCGCCACCACGATCAACGAAGAAATGAAACTCGCTGCCGTGCATTCACTCGCCGAGTTGACGCGCACATCCGTACCGGATATCGTAAACATCGCCTACAATAACAACAATATTGTTTTCGGCCCTTCCTACATTATACCCAAACCGCTTGATCCAAGATTATTATCTACCATCGCTCCCGCCGTGGCCAAAGCAGCCATCGCTTCCGGCGTAGCCCGGACAACCATAGAGAACTGGGGCGAATATGCCATCGAATTAAATAAACGGCTGGGCCTCGATAACCAGATCATCAGGGTATTGGGCAGCAAAGCAAAAAGAGATCCGCGCAGGCTGGTATTTGCAGAAGCCGACAATGTGAAAATATTAAAAGCCGCACAGATTATTTTCGATGAAGGCATCGCATACCCGATACTGTTAGGAAAGGAGAAAAAGATCCGTGACCTGGCAGCGGCCAATGGTATTTATATCGATGGCCTTCCCATCATCGATCCGCAATCGGATGAAAACGAAGAAAAGCGCAGGCAATTTTCTGAATTATTTTTCAGCAAAAGAAACCGGAAAGGATTTAATCATTACGAATCGCAAAAGGCCATGCGCGACCGGAACTATTTCGGCTGCATGATGGTGGAAACGGGCGAAGCCGATGCCATGATATCCGGCCTGACCAAAAATTATCCCGACACGATCCGGCCGGCCCTGCAGGTAATCGGAATAGAACCCGGCGAAAAAAAGATTGCCGGCATGTACCTGCTGCTCACCAAAAGGGGTCCGTTGTTCCTTGCCGATACCACCGTAAACTTCAATCCCACGGCAGAGGAGCTGGCCGATATCACTCTTATGGTGGCCAGGGAAGTGCGTAATTTCAGCATCACGCCCCGTATCGCCATGCTGAGTTATTCCAATTTCGGCAGCAGCAATTCTCCCGAAGCGAGGCTGGTGGCGGAAGCAAGAGCGATCATTAAAAAGAAAAATCCGTCATTGATCGTCGACGGTGAAATGCAGGCCAGCATCGCCTTCAACAAAGACCTGCTGGCGGAAAACTATCCGTTCAGCGAATTAGTGGATCAGGATGTAAACACCCTGATATTTCCAAACCTCGCTGCGGGCAACGTGGCCTATAATTTACTGAAAGAAGTAGGCGGCGCGGATGCCATCGGCCCGATACTGCTGGGATTAAACAAACCCGTGCATGTGTTACAACTGGGCAGCTCGGTGAGAAGCATTGTGAACATGTCGATGATAGCAGTTATCGATGCACAGATCAAATCGAAAATATCCGCCGCGGAAGAGATAAAAAAATCCTCCTGGTGGAAAAGGTTTCAAAAAGCATAATGCTTAAAGAGAATATTGTATATTGAACGCCTATGAACTTCTTTACGCAATTCGGCCGGTATCTTTTACTGATAAAGGGTATGATATCGAAACCGGAAAATGCAAAAATGTACTGGAAGGAATTCATGCATCAGTGCTCGGAGATCGGAATCGGCTCCCTTGGCATCGTGGTGATCATTTCATTTTTCATGGGAGCGGTTTCGGCGCTGCAGACAGCCTACCAGATATCCAGCCCCATTATTCCCAAAGCCACCATCGCACAGATCGTACGCGACACCGTGATCCTGGAGTTTGCCCCCACCCTGGTTTGTATCGTACTCGCAGGTGTGGTGGGAAGTAAAATTGCCAGTGAGCTGGGAAACATGCGCGTGAGCGAACAAATCGATGCACTGGAGATCATGGGCATCAACACCAAGGCTTACCTGGTGCTTCCTAAAATACTGGCAGCGCTGATGATGATCCCGCTGTTAGTGATCATCTCGGCTGCGCTCGGTATCTGGGGTGGAAGAGTAGCGGGCGTTTCTTCCGGCATTATTTCTTCCAATATTTACGACCAGGGCCTCGTAAGCGCATTCGTTCCGTACAATGTATTTTTTGCGATGGTGAAAGCATATACTTTTTCATTTATCATTTCAAGCATACCTGCATATTATGGATACCATGTAGAGGGCGGTTCACTGGAAATCGGCCGCGCCAGCACAAAAGCAGTGGTGGTGAGCTGCGTGGCGATATTATTTGCAGATTATGTACTTGCAGCTTTATTATTACAATGATAGAAGTAAAAAATATCCGAAAATCATTTAACGGGAATGTAGTCCTGAATGATGTATCCGCAAAGATGGAAGCCGGTAAATGCAATTTAATTATCGACGCCAGCGGCAGTGGAAAAACCGAGTTCATGAAATGCATGGTGGGCCTGTTCGAGCCCGACCATGGAGAGATAATATACGATGGGCAGAATTTCACTACCATGCAGGAGAACGAAAAAAAAGAGATCCGCAAAAAAATCGGCATGCTGTTCCAGGGGTCCGCGCTGTTCGACAGCCTTACTGTTGAAAAAAACATCATGTTTCCCCTGAGCATGTTTACAAAAGATACGCACGCACAGAAATTAAAACGCGTAAATGAAGTACTGGAGCGGGTAAACCTCGTTGGGGTGAATAAAAAATTTCCTGCAGAGCTATCCGGCGGTATGAAAAAGCGTGTCGGCATCGCCAGGGCTATCGTGCTCAATCCGCAATACCTGTTCTGCGATGAGCCCAATTCGGGCCTCGATCCCCAGACCTCGCTGGTCATCGACCGCCTTATCCAGGAAATTACCCGGGAATATAATATCACTACCGTTGTGAATACCCACGACATGAATAGTGTAATGGAAACAGGCGATCACATTATCTACATGCACAAGGGCCTCAAAGAATGGGAAGGCACCAACAAAGAAATCATCTTCAGTAAAAACGAGCGCCTCAACAACTTCATCTTCGCCTCCGAGTTCCTGAAAGATGCGAAAGATATGCGCATGCTCGAGGCCGCAGGCAAAATCGATAATGACCGGAATATGGACGAACTGATGAGCGGCAACGACCCCGTGATCAGTTGAATTGCACCCGTCCATTCACGGTTATTTCCCTAAATTTGCGGCACTAAATTTCTTCCATGAGCATTCTCGTTAATAAAAACTCCAGGATATTAGTACAGGGATTTACAGGCACAGAAGGAACTTTCCATGCTACGCAGATGATCGAATATGGCACGCAGGTTGTCGGCGGCGTCACCCCCGGCAAAGGCGGTACCACACACCTCGACAGGCCCGTGTTTAACACGGTTACCGACGCGGTAAAGAGCACCGGGGCCAATGTCTCCATCATCTTTGTTCCGCCTGCTTTCGCAGCGGATGCCATCATGGAGGCAACAGATGCCGGCATCGGACTGATCGTGTGCATCACGGAAGGTATTCCTGTTCAGGACATGATCAGGGCAAAGAATTTTATGCAGGGGAAGCCCGTACGGCTGATAGGCCCTAACTGCCCCGGGGTGATCACCGCCAGCGAAAGCAAAGTGGGCATCATGCCCGGATTCGTATTTATTCCCGGAAGGATCGGGGTGGTATCCAAATCAGGCACGCTCACCTACGAAGCAGCAGACCAGGTGGCCAAGGCAGGCCTCGGTGTTTCCACCGCAGTAGGTATCGGCGGCGACCCGATCATCGGAACCACTACCCGCGAAGCGCTGGAAATGTTTATGAACGACCCCGATACCGACGGCGTAGTAATGATCGGAGAGATTGGCGGTGGTATGGAAGCAGAAGCAGCCAGGTGGTATAAAGACAATGCAAAAAAACCGGTGGTAGGATTTATAGCCGGCCAGACCGCGCCTCCCGGACGACGTATGGGACATGCCGGTGCAATCATCGGTGGCGCTGACGATACGGCCGCAGCAAAGATGAAGATCATGAGCGAATGCGGTATCCGCGTGGTAAGCAGCCCCGCAGACATCGGCACAATGATGGCGGAAGCGATCGGCAAAAAATAAACCGAAATAAACGATTTTTGAGAAAGGCCACCAGCGAGTGGCCTTTTTTTATGTAATTGGCATTCCCTATGCATCTTTTTAAAGAAAAAACAAGTCAAGTGACAAATCATACCTGCATGCACTTAAGAAAAATAATTTTTCTTCTTGCCTTCACCAGCTGCTCCTGTATTACCTTTTCCCAGATCTCCTATGACAAAAGCTGGAAAAAGATCGATTCCCTGATCGATAAAGCCGGTCTGCCCAAAACCGCATTGGCCGAAGTGAATACAGTATATGCAAAAGCTAAAAAAGAAAACAATATGACACAGGCCCTCAAGGCACTGATCTACCGGATAAACTTATCGGAGCAACTGAACGATAACGACAGGAACGAAACGTTCTCTTCTCTCGAAAAGGAAATTGCGCTCTCGAAAGGAGCGGAACGTTCGATTTTACAAAGCATCCTGGCATCTGCCTACTGGAACTACCTACAGCGGAACCGGTATAAATTTTACAACCGGACCACAACGGTAAACGTTAAGAAAGATGATCCTTCCACCTGGAGCATCGACGATCTCAATAATAAAATATCCTCCTTATTCCTGGCTTCCGTTGCCGACTCCGCCGTATTACTACGAACCAGGCTCGAATCCCTTGAGCCCATTATCATCAGGGGAAACACGCGCAAGCTCCGTCCTACCCTGTTCGACCTGCTGGCCCACCGCGCACTGGATTATTTTAAAAATGATGAAAGGAATATTACAAAGCCGGCTTATGCTTTTGAAATTGACGACGATGCTGCTTTCGGGGAAGCAGAGAAATTTGTAACCCATACTTTTAAAACCGCCGATACCCAGTCACTGCATTATAAAGCACTGCAGTTGTTCCGGCAGTTAATCGCCATGCACCTGAAAGAGGCCATCCCCGATGCCCTGATCGATGTGAATATCGAGCGGCTGCAATTTGTTTATAATAATTTCTCGGGAGAGAATAAAGATGAACTGTATGTATCTGCGCTACAGAAATTATCCGATCATTATCCTGCCAATACAATTGCCTCGCAGGCCCGGTTCCTGCTCGCTGCATTTTATTACCAGAAAGCATCGGGCTACAATCCCTCCGGCGACACTACTCAACGGTATTCCACCCTGCTGGCAAAAAAACTTTGCGAACAGGCGCTGGACATGAAGGAGGAAAGCGAAGGAAAAACGAACTGCTATAACCTGCTGCAACAAATCATAAAGCCGGAGATCAAAACTGAAATTGAAGAAGTGAACGTTCCGGATCAGCCATTCCGGATGCTCGTCACCTATAAAAATGCTTCGGCCATTTATTGCAGAATAATAAGGCTGAACCCCTTCGCCCGGATAGAGCTGCAGGAAAAGCAATATTCAGATTCTTTCTGGACAAAAGTAAACAGCCTGCCGACGTTAAGCAGCTTTACTTCTTCGCTGCCCGATACCAAAGATTACCAATCGCACAGTGCAGAGATTGCCGTCAGCGCGCTGCCGGCAGGAGAATATGCCATTATTTCCAGCGCAGACAAAAACTTCTCTTTAAAAGACAACCCGTTTTCCATTCAATTCTTTCATGTGTCACGGATCGCATTCATTAATAAAAACAATGAATATTATGTAGTGGACCGTGAAACCGGCGCTCCTCTCGGCAACGCAGATATACAGGTATGGGAGAAGCGATATAATTATCAAACGAAACAGCCTTTGCTATCGAAAGGCGCGAAATACAAATCGGATAAGAGCGGATACTTTAAGACAAAAGATTCTTTGAACCGTACCAATGGGATACAGGGCTATTTTTTAGACATATCCTATAACAAGGACCGACTTTTTACAGATAAAAATGGTCCGTTCATTTCTGCATTTGCCGGCCCCACCGAATATCCGCGGGAAGAAATTTACCTTTTCACTGACAGGTCCATCTACAGGCCCGGACAAACGGTTTACTTTAAAGGAATTGTTGTGGAGAAAAACAATAATCGCAAATCGGCAATTATTGCAGGACGAAAATCCGTTATCAGACTTTACGATGCCAATGATAATAGCATCGATTCATTGACTCTTATCACAAACGATTATGGTTCCTACTCAGGAAAATTCATCCTCCCAAAAGGCTCATTGAACGGCAGGTTTTCGATAAAAGAAACCGGCCTTAATAATTTTGCCAGCTTCAATGTGGAAGAATATAAACGGCCCAAATTCACTGTCGACCTGCCAAAACCTCCCGGCTCCTATCGCCTCAATGATTCCATATCGGTAGCCGGATTTGCAAAAGCCTATGCCGGAAATAATATCGACGGCGCTTCGGTGAATTACAGGATCACCAGAAAAACGATGCCGGTCATCTTCACTTACACTAAGATCTGGCCGCCCTACCGGTACAACCAGATGGAGATAGCCCACGGCACCACTACCACAGATGCCGAAGGCAAATTCGCTATCACGTTTAAAGCTATCCCGGACAGGACCATCCCGGAAAATCAAAAACCAACCTTCGATTATGAAATAGCCGTTGAAGTAACAGATAAAAACGGCGAAACAAGACCAGGGTCCGTTATCGTGAGAGTGGGCTATTCGACCCTGAATATCCATATTGACCTGGCAGACAAAATGGAACTGGACAGCTTCCGGAATATTGCTGTATCCACAACCAACATGAATGGTGTGTTTGAAAAAATACCGGTGACCATTGCCATGCGCAAATTATCCGCCCCTTCAAAAACATTCCGGAAAAGATACTGGCAGCAGCCGGATCAGTTCGCCCTCAGCAGGGAGGAATATTACAAGAAATTCCCTTACGACCCGTACGACAACGAAGACGAGCCAGACACATGGCCTACTGAAAAAACAATGTTGCAAACCACAGGAATAACATCTCCGGACACAGGCTTTAACATCAAAAACAAATTACAGGCGGGGTGGTATGTCGTGGAAGTTTCAGCTAAAGACAAATTCAATAACGCGGTCAATGAAAAACAATATATCAAATTATTCAAAGACTCCGATATAGAACCCTCACCGAATACGATTAAAGAAATAGTAAAAGGTAATAAAACGGTGATCAATACCTTTCTCGTGAAGAACAACCGTTTCTATTCGGAACAAAAAATTATCGATACGAGTACCAGGCAAACCCTGCAGATAGAATATGCAAGTTTCCGCGACAAATTAACGCCTGGCGCACCGGAAACCTGGAAGATCCGGATCAGGGGTGCAAAACAGGATAAGGTATCCGCCGAGTTGCTCACTTCCATGTACGATGCTTCCCTCGACCAGTTCAACCCGCATGAATGGCAGGTGCCCGATCCATGGGTCGATCAGACCGATCTGTCCGCCTGGGGAGCGACTGCGAACTTCAGAAGTGATCATTCCCTGGATAAATATGATGAAACACCTCAAAAATATTTTGAGAAGAATTATGATCAATTGTTGGGGACCAATATTGCAACAATGATGTATGACATGGCCGGTTCGCCAAGGATATACGGCATGCGCAGTGCGGCCAGTTTAAATAAAAATGTCTCAGAAATAGCGCTTGCCCCAATTGCAAGCCAGGAAGCGGCGAAGGTTGAAGAAGAACCCAAACCGGCAGAGGTTCCCGCTGTTCAGCCACGCAGCAATCTCAATGAAACCGCTTTTTTCTTTCCCGACCTGCACACCGATGCGGAAGGCAATATTGAATTTTCATTCACTACGCCCGAAGCATTGACTACCTGGAAATGGATGCTGCTGGCACATACAAAAGATCTCGCATTCGCATACGGGGGTAAGAAAATAATTACCCAGAAGGAACTGATGGTACAGCCCAATGCACCCAGGTTCCTGCGGCAGGGCGACCTGTTTACGTTTTCCTCCAAAGTGGTAAATATGACGTCCAAAGAAATTTCAGGAAATGCCGTGCTGCAATTGACAGATGCCGTGACCGGAAGAAATATCGACAAGCTGTTTAAAAATGAATCATCGGCCAAACCATTTACGATCGCGGCAGGGCAAAGCATATCCGTGAATTTCCCGATCAATATTCCGGCAGATTTCAGCGATCCCGTCACGTACAGGATCATTGCTTCTTCCGGGGCCTTAAGCGATGGAGAAGAATCGGTATTGCCCGTGTTGAGCAACAAAATGCTGGTAACGGAAACCCTGCCGCTACCGGTGAAGGGAAACACGACAAAAAATTTCAGCTTTGAAAAATTATTGAAGAGCGGAAACAGCAATTCCTTGCAACAAAATGGCATCACCGTTGAATTTACTTCGAATCCATCCTGGTATGCCGTGATGGCGCTGCCCTATCTCACCGAAGGTGAAAAAGAAAATGCAGAACAGGTCTTTAACCGCTATTACGCCAATGCCATTGCCGCTAAGATTATTTCCGCTGCACCGCGCCTGAAAGAAATAATAACACAATGGAAAAACACCGATACGGCTGCACTGCTTAGTAACCTGCAGAAAAACGAAGAACTGAAAGCCATTCTCCTGCAGGAAACGCCCTGGGTGCTGGAGGCAAAAACAGAAGAGCAGCAAAGAAAAAATATCGCAGTGCTTTTCGACATCAATAAAATGTCTTCTCAATTACAGGAATCACTGAGTAAGCTGAAACAAATGCAATCGCCATCAGGCGGTTTCGTATGGTATAGCGGCGGACCCGAAGACCGCTATATGACCCAATATATCTTAACCGGTATCGGTCATCTTAAAAAACTGGGTGCTATTCCAGCCGGTAACGATATTCATTCCATTGTAAAGCCTGGATTAAGCTTTATTGATCAACAGTTGAAAAAAGAATATGACCAACTAAAAAAATCAAATAAAAAATTATCCAATACCGGCATCGATAATATTACCGCGCAGTACCTGTATATGAGAAGTCTTTTTCCGGATAACGGCGTGCCCGGTGATGTGTTCCCGGCTTATCATTATTACCGGAACCAATCCAGGAATTTGTGGGCCAAACAAAGCAGCTATAACAAGGCCATGATCGCCTTATCATTGTTCCGAACCGGAGATCCGGTCACCGCCAATAAAATAATGAAGTCATTAAAGGAAACAGCCATTAATAACGAAGAATTGGGAACTTACTGGAAGGATATGACAGGCGGTTATTACTGGTACCAGGCGCCCATGGAAGCCCAGTCCGTGCTGATCGAAGCGTTTACCGAGATAAAAGACGCGGAGATGGTGAACAATATGAAAACATGGCTGCTCAAAAACAAACAGACGAATAGCTGGAAAACATCGAAAGCCACAGCCGACGCTTGTTATGCGCTGCTGTTACAAGGCAGCGACTGGACGACGGCCGGCTCTTCTGTTGAGATCAGTCTCGGAGATAAAAAAATATCACCCGAAAGCACTGAAGCAGGAACGGGTTATTTCAAACAATATATTCCATCAAACGAGGTAAAACCAGCTATGGGAAATATTACGGTGCAAACATCCGGCAGCAAGGATGCACCATCATGGGGAGCGGTTTACTGGCAATATTTTGAAGACATGGACAGGATCAGCACATCCGCTACCCCGCTCCAGTTAAATAAAAAATTATTTATAGTACAAAATACCGATCGCGGGCCGGTACTTGAGCCGTTGGAAAACAATACTGTTCACACCGGCGATAAAATCAGGGTGCGTATCGAACTGCGCTGCGACCGCAACCTTGAATACGTGCATATGCGCGACATGCGCGCAGCCTGTATGGAACCGGTGAATGTGTTGAGTGAATACAAATGGCAGGGCGGTCTGGGTTATTACGAAACCACTAAAGACGCCTCCACTGATTTCTTCTTCAGCTGGCTTTCCAAAGGCGTATATGTTTTCGAGTATGACCTGTTTGTAAATGCAGCGGGAACATGCAACAATGGAATTACCACCATACAATGTATGTATGCACCGGAATTTACCAGTCACAGCGAAGGCATTAAATTGCAGTCTGTCAATAAATGATACAAACTGAATTTTTAATTGTCGGCCAGGGTATCAGCGGCAGTTGCCTGGGCAGGGCATTGCAGCAGGCCGGCCGGTCCTTTATCGTTATCGATAATAATAAACCGAATGCTGCATCGCGGGTCGCTTCGGGAGTGATCAATCCCGTTACCGGCCGCAGGATCGTAAAAACCTGGATGATCGATGAACTGCTGCCATTCGCCATTCATTTTTACCAGCAATGGTGCAATGAATTACAGGTTGATGCGGCACGCACGACAGACCTTATCGATTTCTTTCCCACGCCGCAGATGCTGCTTGCGTTTCAGAACCGCATGCCGGATGACACCGGATATTTGTCGATGCCTGCAGAGCAAGACCGTTACCGGGATACTTTTAATTATGATTTTGGATATGGTTTAATCTCGCCCTGTTTCCTGGTGAGCTTGCAGGAGCTTCTTCCCGCATGGAGAAAAGTATTATCTGCCAACAATCAATTACGGGAAGATAATTTCGAATGGAAAGATCTTGCGTTAACGGATAAAGTGCGCTACCATGATATCGTTTCCGATAAAATCATCTTCTGCGATGGAACAAGCTCCATGGATTTACCCTGCTTTAACCGGCTGCCTTTTGCTTTTAATAAAGGCGAAGCATTGATCATTGAATGCGGCGGCGAAGAGATGGGTTCGGCCATCTTCAAAAAAGGAATGAATCTTGTTCCATATGCCAAAAATCAATATTGGGTCGGATCTTCTTACGAATGGAACTTCGATGACGATCGGCCCACCCAATCATTCCGTGAAAAAACAATTAATTATTTGCAGTCGTGGTTAACGCATGATTTCAGGGTACTCGATCACCTGGCTGCAGTGCGTCCTGCCACGATAGAAAGAAGACCGTTTGTTGGCATTCATCCCTATCATCCACAGGTGGCCATTTTCAACGGCATGGGAACAAAAGGATGTTCACTTGCCCCTTATTTTTCCGTGCAGCTGGTTCATCAGCTGATAAACAACGAACCGGTGCAGCCGGATGTGGCTATCGGACGATTTAAATCAGCTATACGGGATAAATCAAAAGATTAATTTCGTTACCCCTGGAAAAAATATACGGATCAGCATGGACAGCGAAGGCAGGTCTATTGATAATATCTTTATCGGTTGTGGAGAACAGTAAAGTATAATGAATCGGAAAAAAATCATCATTATTTACATTCTATTTCGTTTTACCTTTACCGGCAAGGGAATAGATCATGAAATATATTTCAGTACTCGATCATCTGAAAGAGCAAAAAGACATGAAACTGAAGGGTGGGATCTATCACCGTACACAGATTGATCTTACCTACAATTCAAATCGAATTGAAGGCAGTAAACTCACTCACGATCAGACCCGGTATATTTTCGAAACCAATACTATCGGGGCTTTCAAAGAAAATATTAATGTAGATGATATTATTGAAACGACTAATCACTTCCGTTGCATTGATTTAGTTATTGATAATGCAAAAAACAAATTAACAGAATCGTTAATTAAAAAGCTACATTTTTTATTGAAATCAGGCACATCCGATAATCGAAAAGACTGGTTTAATGTGGGTGAATATAAAAAAATCCCAAACGAAGTTGGAGGTAATGAAACCTGCCCGCCTAAGGAAGTTGCGGCAAAAATGAAAGAGTTACTTTCCAACTATCATCGTATCGAAAAGAAAACTTTTGAGGATATTATTGATTTTCACTATCAGTTTGAAATTATACATCCTTTTCAGGACGGGAATGGTCGTGTAGGGCGATTGATTATGTTTAAAGAATGCCTCTCCAATAATATTGTTCCATTTATCATAAATGAAGACGTAAAGTTATTCTATTACAGAGGGTTACAGGAATGGAATCATGTAAAAGAATATTTGATGGACACTTGTCTTACCGCGCAGGACAATTATAAAACGATTCTCAACTATTTTGAAATCGACTTTGAATAGTTCAATTGATCATCCATTTTCTTAGTCGGCGCCGCCTCCTCTTTGTTATGCGGCCATCTTTGCATTCAGAAATACTTCCATCGGGTCCTGCTTCAACAATTTCGCCATCGCCGAATATAATTCCGGCAACTCGTGTTTCAATCGCACGGGATTTTCAAAAAACACTTCAACGCTTACGGCCCAGAATTCATGATAATTAATTCCTGCATACTCGCCGAGTATGCTTTTCGTTCCCTGCTGGATCGCGTTGAATATCGGGCGGGCCACTTTAGAAAAGTTCTTGAATTCTTTTTTAAAATGTTTGTCCTCTTCGGTCTGGGTAATAAAATTGACATAGGCCAGTGCATGGCCCATTTCGTGAAGCCCGACGTTGCAGTTAGGCGTCATGCCGCGTACGCCTTTAATAAAATTATCCCACGACAGGTAAATACCACTGTGGTCCACATGCCCCTGGAACGGTCTTGAATAAAATCCATAGTGGTAATCATCGCGCAGCACATAAATATCCTTGAAATAATCCAACAGGTATTTTTCCAGCCCGAGGGTCAGCTGTACGGAAACGGCACTCACCAGTATGGGCATTTCCGGGCTCTCCTCCACTTCGATATAGTGAAATCTTTTTGAGCGGCGAAACACGAATGTCCGGAACAGGAACTTCCGCTGCTCCTCCAGGTTGAGGCGGTTATAATATCTGAAATGTTTTGAAACGACAGAGTGGTAAAATGTTTCCTGCGAAAGAAATAGCTGGTACTGGCGCTTCAGGTTCAGCTTGCGCAACCATTCCATCGCGGGGGTCTGTAAGACGATCATCCCCACTATCAGAACGAAGACAAAAATGATTTCCATAAGGGTCCATTTTCTGGTGAATAAAGGCACGATACGGTGGGTATTATCACAGAAATTGGACAGAAAATGGTCTTTCGGGAGCTATGGCTGTTCCTGTAAAATAGAAACTTTTTCTGAAAAATGGAAGTGTTTGGCCAAAACAGCTTTAGCCGTTTTCAGTACCTTCGCCGGCTATGTACAGGACTCATACTTGTGGAGAATTACGAATCAATCATATAGGTCAGAAAGTGACCCTGGCCGGCTGGGTGCAGGCGGTCAGAAAATTTGGAAGCATCACGTTTATCGACCTGCGTGACAGGTATGGCATCACCCAGCTTGTTTTTGGGGAGGAGCTCAACGGGCAGTTGACCCAGTCGGCCATAGGCCGCGAATTTGTGCTGCAGGCCAGCGGCGCCGTGCGGGAAAGAAGCAACAAAAACGAACAGATCCCCACTGGACATATTGAAATAGCTGTTGATTCGTATACTGTATTGAATAAATCGGCCACACCCCCTTTCACTATCCAGGACGACACGGACGGGGGCGATGATCTCCGTATGAAATTCCGGTACCTCGATCTGCGTCGCAACGAAGTGAAGAAAAATATGGAGCTGCGCTATGCTGTGAACCGATCGGCACGCAACTATCTCCATGAAAATCAGTTCATGGACATTGAAACTCCGTTCCTGATCAAATCCACCCCCGAAGGGGCGCGCGACTTCGTGGTGCCCAGCCGCATGAACCCCGGCCAGTTTTATGCCCTGCCGCAATCGCCTCAAACCTTTAAGCAATTGCTGATGGTGAGTGGCTACGACCGGTACTACCAGGTAGTAAAATGTTTCAGGGACGAAGATCTTCGCGCCGACAGGCAACCGGAATTTACGCAGATCGATTGTGAAATGAGCTTTGTGGAACAGGAAGACATTATCAATATGTTCGAGGGCCTGGTAAAACGCATTTTTAAGGATGTAAAAAATATAGACTACACAGAGAAGGTAGACCGGATGACCTGGGAAGATGCCATGTGGAACTTTGGTAACGACAAACCGGATATCCGTTTCGGGATGAAGATCCTGAACCTTAAAAAACCATCTTCAGTGTATACCGACAAGTCCGACCATTCGGCATTAATTGCTGATTCAGGATTTCCTGTTTTTGATTCCGCCGAAACAGTGCTGGCGATAGCGGTACCCGGCTGCAGCGAATACAGCCGTAAGCAGACCGATGAGCTAACGGAGTGGGTCAAGCGCCCGCAGATCGGCATGAAAGGATTGGCTTTTATCAAATGCAATGCGGATGGCAGCTATAAGAGCTCTTTCGATAAATTTTTTACTGAGGACAAATTGAAAGCCATTGCTGAAGCCGCTGCCGCAAAAGCCGGGGATCTGATACTAATTCTCGCCGGGCCGGAAGAAAGAACCCGCAAAGCTATTAGTGAGCTTCGCCTGGAGATGGGTCAGCGACTGGGGTTGCGCCGGAAAGATGATTTCAAACTGCTTTGGGTAATTGATTTTCCCTTGTTCGAATATGCAGAAGAAGAAAACCGCTGGGTGGCCCGGCACCATCCGTTCACGTCGCCGCGGCCCGATCACATTGAAACGATGATCAACAATTCACCGGTTATTGAAAATGCAGCAGAGTATCTCAGTCATCCTTATGCGAACATCAAGGCCAACGCATACGATATGGTGTTGAATGGAAACGAAATCGGCGGTGGTTCGATCCGGATATTTCAGCGCGATCTGCAGGAGAAGATGTTTGCGGCATTGGGTATGAGCAAAGACGAGTTTATGCACAAATTCGGTTTCCTGCTGGGCGCTTTCGAATATGGTGCCCCACCGCACGGGGGCCTGGCTTTTGGCTTCGACCGTCTCTGCGCCATCCTGGGTGGCAGCGAGAGCATCCGCGACTTTATGGCTTTTCCGAAAAACAACAGCGGCCGCGATGTTATGCTGGACGCACCTTCGGCTATCGATGAGAGCCAGTTGAAGGAATTGTCGATTGGCCTCGATATTGCTCCTGATAAGCAAAAATAATTTATGGCTACAGCGAAGATTCCGCTCGCCGAGCGTATGCGGCCCAACCGGCTCGAAGAATTGTTTGGACAGGAACACCTGGCCGGCAAGGGAAGCATTCTGCGCACTTCTATACAAAATGGAACGGTGCCCTCTATGATCCTGTGGGGGCCACCGGGAACGGGTAAGACCACCATCGCCAATATTATCGCCAATACGCTGCAGGTTCCCTTTTACACCTTAAGTGCCATCAGTTCGGGAGTGAAAGAGATCAGGGAAGTGATTGCTGCTGCGGAAAAACAGCAGCGTGCCATTTTATTCATCGATGAAATTCATCGTTTCAATAAAGGCCAGCAGGATGCGCTGTTGGGAGCGGTGGAGAAGGGCACGATTACGCTGATCGGCGCCACAACGGAAAATCCTTCGTTCGAAGTGAACAGTGCGTTGCTGAGCCGCTGCCAGGTATATGTATTAAAGCCGCTTGCCGATGATCAGTTAATTGAACTGTTACACTCTGCCATAGCGAAAGATATCGTTCTGAGCCAATTAAAAATCGAGCTGAAAGAAACCGCTGCGCTAATAACGATTTCGGGCGGTGATGCCCGGAAATTATTGAATTTACTGGAGATTGTGGTCACTGCGCTGCAGACCGATGCTGATACACCGATCGTGATCACGGATGACCAGGTGATGGAAATTGCGCAGCAGCGCATTGCGTTATATGATAAAACCGGTGAGCAGCATTATGATATTATTTCTGCGTTCATTAAATCGGTGAGGGGAAGTGACCCTAACGGTGCCGTATACTGGCTGGCGCGAATGATCGAAGGAGGGGAAGATGTGAAATTCATTGCGCGGCGGATGGTGATACTGGCCAGTGAAGACATCGGTAATGCGAATCCCACGGCGCTGGTGATGGCGAATACGACGTTCGATGCGGTAAATAAGATCGGGTATCCCGAGTCGAGAATAATATTATCGCAGTGTGCCACTTATCTGGCGGCGTCTCCCAAGAGTAATGCATCATATATGGCGATCAATGATGCGATCGGTATGGTAAAAAGAACGGGTGATCTGCCGGTGCCGTTGCATTTACGTAATGCGCCCACGCGGTTGATGAAGAATATGGATTATGGCAAGGGTTACCAGTATTCGCACAGTTATGAGAATAATTTTTCGAGGCAGGAATACCTGCCGGGTGAGATTGCGGGCACGGTGTTTTATGATCCGGGGAAGAATGCGCGTGAGGAGGAGTTAAGGAAATACCTGCGGGGTTTGTGGGGGGAGAAGTATAAATATTAGATAAGTTAAAAGTAAAAAGCTAAAACTTAAAACTAAAGAAGGTATTAAGTTTTGACTTTTCAGTTTTAACTTTTAACTTCTAAAAACAAAAAAGCCTCTCAGGAATACCTGAAAGGCTTTTTCAATAAATATGGCAGCTACCTACTCTCCCGGAACTAAATCCAGTACCATTGGCCATAAGGGACTTAACTACTCTGTTCGGAATGGGAAGAGGTGAACACCCTCGGTAAAACCACCATAAGAAGATCCAAGTTAAAAGTCAAAAGTTAAAAGTGCGACCGTTGTATTTTGGTTTTTACTTTTAAGTTTTAAGATTTCACTTAATAAGATTAACATATTGGAAAAGCTGTAAATGAGAGCGATAGTAACAAACGATTTTATTTAAATCAATTGTAATTAAAAAAATTAAAGCGTACGGGCAATTAGTACTACTCGACTTTGATGTTACCACCTTTACATCTGTAGCCTATCAACGTGATAGTCTATCACGACCCTTAAAAGAAAACTCATCTTGTGGAAGGTTTCACGCTTAGATGCTTTCAGCGTTTATCCTGTCCGTACATAGCTACTCTGCACTGCACCTGGCGGCACAACAGATACACCAGCGGTACGTACGACCCGGTCCTCTCGTACTAAGGTCATGTCCACTCAATTTTCTAACGCCCATCACAGATAGGGACCGAACTGTCTTGCGACGTTCTGAACCCAGTTCACGTGCCACTTTAATCGGCGAACAGCCGAACCCTTGGGACCTTCTCCAGCCCCAGGATGTGACGAACCGACATCGAGGTGCCAAACCT
>JBGAJL010000158.1:0-6458 GCA_044224935.1 Flavitalea sp. | reverse complement strand
AGATCCTGAGCGTTAATGCAGCAAGCAGTGCATGGATAGAACTTTACGGCAGTTATGGCGCAACAATTATCGATAATCCGGCAGCCAGGTTAACCGGCGGAGTAACGCTAAAACTTATGCGGGGCGTAGCCGGCGGTTTTGTAAAGGCAAATTATATCGGTGTTTTCGATGTAATGGAGAATAATCAATTGATCTATAAGATCGCCAATGGCGATGCGCGTTACGGATATTCTGCCAATCTCGACAACACGGGCGCATTTAAGGCAGGGGATCTGTTTGCAAATGATCACACCAATGTCGGGATTAATCTCGGTTTGGAATATATGATAAAGTCTCAGGAGATCAGTTCTGTTTACGATGAAGAAACTGAAAGTAATTATGAATGGAAATTCGGCTTTTCAATTCTTGACCTGGGAACAAACCGATACGATTTCGGGATTCAGAGCAGGCACCTGGCCAATCTTAGGGAAAATGCCACCAGCACTGCCCTGCAGCATAAATTTGTAAAAATTAAAAGCCTTCAGCAATTTAATGACAGTGTTGCCACGATAGTGAACGTGGCGGATCAGCTGAGCGGTGCGTTCAAGGTATCCAATCCGGCAAGAGTTGCGATCAATGTGGACAGGCATATTTCCGGGTACTGGTACGTAAATGGGGATTTATCGATTAATCTGCTGTCGAATCCGGCTCATGACAAAATGATATTAAAGGAAACAAATCTTGTTACTATTACCCCGCGATGGGAAAAAAGAAACTTCGGCGTATACCTGCCGGTGCAGACCACGCAGCGTGGAAATTTCTGGATCGGAGGGGCCGTGAAAGCGGGGCCTTTGCTGTTAGGCACACATAACCTGTTGAATATATTCTCTTCAAATAAGTATCTGTCGGGAGGCGCTTATCTTGCTTTAGTTATACGGCCCGGTTTTATGCAGGAAAAGCAGGACCGGCGCTTGAATTGCCCCGCATATTAATCACATCTGGAAAAGTTCATTCCTGACGGCATAAACCACCATGCCGACCATACTTTTCACTCCCATTTTCTCCTTGATTCTTATCCGGTATTCGTCTACCGTGCGGGCACTGAGGTTGAGCGCGTCGCCGATTTCCTTTGTGGTTTTTTCCTCGCAGATCATGCGGATAATAGCTGCTTCGCGCTCCGAAAACAATGCCTTGCCCGGTCCGTTCTTCGGTCCACTGGCCGCGATAAGCCTGGCCAGTTTGACAGAGGTGCTTTTACAATAGTAAGTTTGATTTTTATAAACCGTCTGTATGGCATCAATGATCTCGGTTTTATGCGCGTTCTTGATCATATACCCTTTTGCGCCATTCTTGATCATGTCTACTATTAAATTGTCCTGGTTAAACATAGACAATGCGATCACCCTGACAATTGGAAAATGCTTGGTAATATGAGCCGTTGCTTCAATTCCGTCCATCACGGGCATCATTATGTCGGTGAGTACGACATCGGGCTGCAATGTCTCGCAAAGCGAAATAAGCTCTTTTCCGTTGCAGGCCTCGCCTATTATTTCAAAGCAGCGGTCCTTTGATTTTTCGAGAAGGGATTTCAGTCCGTCCCTGTATACTTCGTGGTCATCAGCGATTATTAACCGGATAGGTATATTCATCACGCGTTCGGGATTTCAATAGTATAAGTTGTTCCTTTACCAGGAGCAGAAGCAAGATACACCTCGCCACGCAAAATATCTGCACGGCTGAGTATATTTTTCAGGCCATAACCTTTGCCGGTCTTTAAAATAGTACCTGTTGAAAAGCCTTTGCCGTTATCGCGTGCAGTGATGATCACTTTATTATCTTTCCCCTTCACATCTATCTGTATCCATGTGGCCGCGGAATGTTTGAGGGCGTTCTGCACGATCTCCTGGATCATACGGAAAATGTGTACTGCTTTTTCCTCCGGAAGCTCGACCTGCTGGGAAGTAAATTCCATTTTCACAGATGTGTTATCATTTAGGTCGCTGATAAATTCCTGGATAGCCATGAGTAATCCTTTTCGGATGAGCACCTGCGGCATCAGATGATTGCAGATCTCGCGGATACGCTGGAGAATATCGTCGAGGTTACGATTGGCTTTTTCGATGAGCTCGAGGTTCTCTTCATTCTCGGTGTCAATGCCCATCACCTGGAACTTTACCACCGAAAGCAGCGGGCCCAGTTCGTCATGAAGATCCGAAACGATACGGCGGCGCTCGTTTTCGAGCGTAGTGATTTCTATAAGAATATTCTCCTGCTGGAGCTTAAGGTGGCGGCGTTGATTGCGAACGATAGAAATGATAAAATAGAAAACGATGATGCCTAAAATTCCGGCAGCGATCAGGATTGCAGTGTAAATCTTTGTCTGGTGGGGATCCATAGTGTGGCTAACGCGAATAGCAAATTAACAAAAAGATTCACGTACATCAGGATATAATAAACATTTGCCAGGAAAGTATCGCTTTCTTTCATATTCAATACATAAAATGACCCTACCAGGATATTGTATGAATAGAACAGCAAGATGCCGGCACAGATTAGAAATTTTGAATTCTTGAGCAGGTTGTTTTTCTCTTCTACTATCAGCTTGTTGACCTGGTTGATCGCCAGGAAAATGAGGATGAACGAATAGAATATCGAAAAAGCTGAGTTGAAATTGGTAACCCCCTGTATAAAAGTTTCAATACTCCAGAAGCTTATCATTGCGATGACGAGAACCACCGACATCCATTTTTTCTTAAATCCCCCGCCCCATCGCCTGAATTGCCATAGCCATAACAGGCATTCAACTAATGAATAGATATTTGCTGGAACTGCGTTTGTTTTATAGAGCCGCTCGCTAATTAATCCTGTCAACTCACTGAAAAATGCCGCTATAATAATGAAGATAAAAGGATGGTAAGTGCTGACAATCTTTTTATACCTTACCATCCCTGTTATCAATGCGATTATAATACTAAATCGAAAAATTGTGATTAATATAGAACTCATATTAAGCGTTAAGCGGGCCTGTTCCCGGACAGATAGGTGGGCAATGAGTGCCAATCTCCATTATCGCAGCTCCTACTGCCGGAGGCAGAATGTCCTGGTCTTTTGAATCCACTCCTACAAAAATTAATCTTACAATCTTATCCTTATCCATTCCAAGATAGCACCGGATGGACGCGCATCCGGCCTCGCCCACCAGTTGTTCAAAAGCGGTTTTATCGAACGTTTCGCAGAGCGGTAATGAATTTGCATAGTCAGCTGTTGTCATGCTGCCGAGGTTCTCGCGATATCGTTTGGTCATGTCAATAGCTTCCTGGAGAGAGATTTCGTGATTCTGAGCCATTTTGTTGAGTTTAAAGGGTTAAGTAAATAAACTTGAACCTACGAAGATCCAGTATAAAATCGTAAAAAAACACCGTAGAACTACGGTATTTTTCCCGTAGCGATACGGGTCTTTTTTATTTTCCCCTTAATTACCTTCATGCTTTATCGGAACTTATTTCAGCTTATACCAATAATCATTGAACCTACTATGTGCGAGGGTGTCTCAAAAGTAAGAGGCACCCTTTTTTACCCTCTTTTCGATTCGCCTATCTAAACGGATTATTTTAAAATTCGTATTTACAGCCGAACTATTTAAAAGTTCGTATATTTGACCAAACCAAGTCATGGAGATCCATTCCGTCATTACAGGCGATATTGTTAATTCCACCGCACTGGACCCCGAAAGCGAAAAAAAGCTGCTGAAAAAGCTCAAAGAGATCGTGGGAGCCTATAAATCGGAATTTTTCCGGGGCGACAGCTTCCAGGCATATATTCCCGATGGCATGCAAGCACTGCAAACTGCCCTCATGTGCCGCACGGCAGCCATAGGGCTCAACCCCGAAGCCAGCACCGTGATATCGGATGTGCGCCTCGGCATTGGGCTCGGCGCTGTGAATCATCCTGTACGCGATTTGTCCTCCGCAAAAGGCAGCGCTTTTCTCCTCTCCGGGCGGGCCCTGGACAATCTGCAAAAAACCGGGGGCAGATTGGTAATTGTTTCGGAAAATCCGGATCTTAACCTGAGTTTTGGGATCATGGGCGATTATATAAATTCTGTCTACAGGCAGATGACGGCAAAGCAGGCTGAAGTGATCTTCGAACTGCTGAAAGGCGAAACACAGCAGCAGGTGGCAGACAAACTCAACAGGTCAAAAAGCACTATCAGCCAACATGTGAACGCCGGCAAATGGGATGAAATAGAAACGATCCTGATGAATTATAAAAAACTTGTCGCACTATTGAAATGATAACACCGGAACATACCTGGCTGATCAGATTATTGCTGGCTCATTTGCTGACTGACTTTGTGCTGCAGCCCAAAAGCTGGATCGACAGCCGTAAATCAAAACATTTTGCCTCGGGTAAATTATACCTGCACGGCCTGCTGACGGCCATCGCAGCGTGGCTGTTTACAGGGTGGCAGTTCTGGCCTGTGGCCCTGGTTATTTTTATTACCCATACACTGATCGATGGATGGAAATCCTACAAGCCCGAAGGCGCAAAATATTTCCTGATCGATCAGTGCCTGCACATTCTCGTCATCATCGCCTGCTGGTTCTTTGTTTTTTATCGCGAAGAGACTATTACTGAGGTATGGAACAGCATACAGATCACCAACAGGGCCTGGGCAGTCGTTACAACGATTATCTTCCTTACTTCACCGGCAGGAATAATGATCGGACAGCTTACAAAAGGCTGGAGAGACAAAATAGATAATCCCGAGAGCCTGGCCAATGCCGGCAAATGGATCGGGATGATAGAAAGGATTATCGTACTGATATTGGTGATGCTGGGGCAATATTCCGCTATAAGCCTACTGATCGCCGCAAAAGGAATCATCCGCTTTAACGAAAAAGACAGGCCGGAAGTAAAAACAGAATACCTGGTAATCGGCACCCTGATGAGTATCGGGATCGCCATTATTGCCGGCGTGGCGTTGAAAGCCGTTATAATCTAGATAAATCCTTTGGTATAAGCAATTCTCAGCGCCTGCGATTTACTGCTCACATGCAGTTTTGTATAAATATTGCTGCAATGTTTCTTAACCGTATTCGGACTGATCCCGATTGACGAACCTATTTCCTTATTATCGAGCCCTTCGCTTAATAGTTTCAATATCTCTTTTTCCCGCTCACTCAGTTTAAATACATCCAGCGCCTCCTCTTTTTTATTTACATCCATAACCGGCTGCTGCTGGATCATCTGCAGAATTTTATACGCTATGCTCGGAGAAATGGGCCCGGCGCCATTTTCCCAAAGATTCATGATCATATCATTGATCACCGCCCTGCTCTCCTCTTTAAGAATATATCCGCAGGCGCCCGCTTTAATAGCGCTGAAGATCTTGTCATCGTCATCGAAGATGGTCAGCACCACAAATTTTATCTGAGGATATAATGAAGATGCATTCGCAATAGTGGTAACGCCATCCAGCACGGGCATTTCGAGATCCATCAGCACAATATGAGGCCATTCATTTCTGGGTAATTGCTTCATTTTATCCAGGAAATCTTCACCGTTCGCGCTTTGAAAACTTACAGCAAAAGACGCGTTATGACTGAGCTTATCCGCCAGGATGTTGCGGTTACTTATTTTGTCATCAACTATAGCCAGCTGTATCATCGAATTATTTCTTTTCTGTTCTTCAATTTTCATTGTAATTTCTTTCATTCACGGATAAAATAAAATACTCCGTTTGGATAGGACTATGGATGCCTTATGCTCATCAGGATCTTTACGCCCCTGTTTTCCGCTGCAATGATCTGGAGATGGACAGCTGAAGCTTCCGCCCTGGTTTTCATATTCACCAGCCCATAGCTTTCTCTTTTTTTCTCCGCGGCTCCGGGGTCAAAGCCATGGCCATCATCTTCCAGTACCAGTATCCATTCGTCATCATTATCCATACTGGTCACATTGATGGTTTTTGCTCCCGAATGGCGCACGGAATTACTCAGTGCCTCCTGCATAATTAATACAATATTCAGTGATCTTGCCGCGCTGATATAAAATCCCGCCGGAACGAAACCGGAAGTGCTGATATTTACCGAAGGATAATAGCGGGCCAGTTGTTTGCTGAAGTTGATTACCCGCAGCCATATTTCCGCTGCTGTAGCCTCGGACACTTTCATCGCCCAGAGTGTTTCGCGAAGGGTCACCAGCATATCCTTCGCCGTATCATGCAGGTCATTTATAAGAGGTAATTTCAAACCCGTTTCGTGCTGCAACAATTCGGTTCCGTACAGGATGGCATTCACCTGGGCGCCAAGGCTGTCATGGAGATCGCTTGAAATACGATGACGTTGATTTTCTTCCGCCTCGGAAATGGCATTCAGTCGCATCTGCTTTTCATTCTCTACCAAAAGCTGCATTCTCAACCTGTTTTTCTTCCGGTATTCCACAAACATAAACAAAGCAACAAGCAATGCCAGTAC
>JBGAJL010000157.1:0-6522 GCA_044224935.1 Flavitalea sp. | reverse complement strand
TGCGATAGAATTTCTGAAGCGTTAATTTGATTGTTCCCAGATCACTGTTGGGATCAAGCAGGCCGGTTGTCTTGTCAAGACCGATATTGCGCTGCACGGTGCCCTTTCCGTATGTGGAAGTGCTGCCAACAATAATTCCACGACCATAATCCTGTATGGCAGCGGCAAATATTTCCGAAGCCGATGCACTGAATTCATTTACCATCACGGCAAGGGGACCATCATATAAAACTGATTTATCACGGTCGCGGTATACCTGCGGCCTGCCATCCCGGTCGCGCACCTGTACAACAGGACCGTCTTCAATAAACAGGCCCACCATCTGTACCACATCGTACAGCGAGCCACCGCCATTGTTCCGGAGATCGATGATAATGCCATCAACTTTCTGCTCTTTTAATTTGATCACTTCTTTTCGTACATCATCGGAGCAGCGGGCTCCCTTCGGATTTTCAAAATCGGCGTAAAACTCCGGAAGATAGATAAAACCTATTTTTCCTTTGGGCCCGTTGATGACTGCGCTGCGTGCGAACGTTTCGTCCTGCACGATTTCGTCCCTGATCAGCGAAACCCATTTAAAACTTCCGTCTGTCTTTTTCAATTGCAGTCTCACCTCTGTACCCTTCCTGCCACGGATCAGTTTTACCGCATCATCTATAAAAAAGCCCGCAATATCCACAGGCTCTTCTTTACCCTGTGCCACTTTTACAATCAGGTCACCAGCCGTAATCTCGCCCGATTTCCATGCAGGGCTTCCGGTCAAAAGTGAATTGACCTTTATATAGCCATCATCTTCTTTTAATGAAGCACCGATACCATAAAATCTTCCGCTCATCTGTTCGTCGAAGTATCTTTTTTCAACGGGCGGAAAGAAAGCCGTATGGGGATCCATTGTTTCGGTAATGGTATTCACGTAATCATCGAACGAATCGTCGTCATTGAATTTAGTCTTAAGCCTTTCAAAAGAACGGTTCATTATTTTTAACACCCGGTCCCGGGCATCTTTTTCCAACTCTGCGTCGGTTTTAATAGCGCCCGTATCCTTTTTGTTATGATTGCGGGCATCGAGCAGATCGGAATATCTCTCGAGCACCAGGTATTTCAGCCTCTTTCTCCAGGCTTCTTTTTTCTCCTGCTCATTTGCCGGGAAATTGATCTGTTCAACATTTAAGTTAATCTGTTCATCCCTGGTAAAATCGAAGGGCTTGCTCAGGCATTCTTTATATATCTGTTCGGTTTCCAGCAATCTCTTTTTATAAATGACAGAGACAGCTGGTACGAATTCCACTTTGCCACCGAGGATTTCATCATCGAGCGTGGTTTCGTATTTTTTCAACTGGTTAATATCCGATTGCAGAAAGACATTTTTCTGTGGGTCGATCTTTTCAGAAAGATATTTTTTGAATATTTCTTTCGAGAAATTATCGTCGATCTTTTTAGGTGAATAGTGAATCTGGGTGAGCATCTCTCCTATGTTGTGAAGGATCTGTTCATACTTGGTGGGAGGTTCCCCTCTGCCAATACCCAGTGACCTGAACGCAACAATGCTTCCTGCAATTACCAGCAACAATACAACGGGTAGAGATTTTTTACTAAACATAAATTGTAAGACTTTGGTCATTCTTCCAAAAATAACGAATTATGACCTGGTATGTTGCAGTACCCCGGCAATTAACAATCGGTTTGGATGGGTTTTACACGAGCGGTATTTTGTACGAAATGCTAAGGATAAACCCGCACCTGCGAAATTGCGGCTGGTAACCACACCTGCATTTCATTGGGCCCCCTGTTGTTCCAGGCGAAAAAGGGAATCGCGGTAATGCTTTTCTGCACTGTTGACACGGAATGACCACCCGGCTTCACTTCCAGTGAATTAGCATTGAAGCTGATGGTGTTGATACCACCCAGGAGATCGGCCCGGTAAGCCACTTTAAAATCAGGCTTTTCCGCCACCACGAAATTGAACGCCTGCCGGGAATTGTCAGCTCCTTCCACGCAATACACCATCGGGCCGTATTGAAGGGCCACCCGGTTGCTATCGTCTTTTACCCGGGGGTGGCTAACTACCATTCTCACTTCCATTGGCATCGCTATCTCGATCAGATCCCCCTTTTTCCAATTGCCGGAGATAACCGCATAGCCCAACTCCTGCCGGAACAATACGGGCTTACCATTTATCTTCAGGCTTATACTTTGCGGCTGACCATTCTTGTATTCGTATAGTTTTCCGGGAACGGGCTGCCTGAGCCAGCCGGGAATCCTGATCCGCAGGGTCATGTTTTTTCCCGGAGCGTTGGTAATAGCAATCCGGGCCGAACCGTTCCAGGGATAGCCCGATTGCATGGAAAGGCTGAATTTTTTTGTGCCGGCCGGCACTTCCGCCTCACTGCCGATAAAAAGATTGACCCAGACCGTATTGCCGGAATAGCTGTAAATGTAATTTCCAAGCGACGATATGAGCCTCGCTATATTGGAGGGACAGCAGGCTGTGCCAAACCATTCCCTGCGCTGGTTATTTCCTTCCGACGCAAGAGGGTTTCCATAAAAAAACCGGTCTCCGCTCAGGGAGAGCCCATCCAGCGCGCCATTATACAAGCTTCTCTCCAGAATATCCGTGAACTTTGCATCGCCTGTCAGCATATTCATGCGCTGGTTCCAGAAAACCATCCCTACAGATGCGCAGGTTTCGCAATAAGCCGTTTCATTCGGCAGAACAAAATCTTCTCCAAAACCTTCGTTCGTTCCCTGTGCGCCGATTCCGCCGGTGATATACATATTCCTGTCGGTCACGTCGTCCCAGATGGTTTTCATGGCCCTGATATAAGCGGAATCGCCCGTTACCGCTGCCACGTCCGCCGCACCCGTGTACATATACATGGCCCGTACCGCATGCCCTGTTATTTCAGTCTGATCCTTTATGGGCAGGCGGTCCTGGCAATAGTCAGGATCTTTCCAGTCGTCCCAGATGGTTCCTTTTCCATAGCCATGTCCGCGCTGGTCGAGGAACCATTGCGCCAGCTTCAGGTATTCAGCATTATCAGTGTAATGAAATAAACGCATCAGCGCAAGCTCGATTTCCTGATGCCCGGAAACCCAGTGGCGGCCCGATAAACGAAGGGTGGAATCGATATGATTGGCGAAACGAATGGCAACGTCGAGCAACTTTCTTTTTCCGGTGGTACTGTGATAGGCTATGGCCGCTTCAATAAGATGCCCGGCGCAATAGTCTTCATGCTTTTCCATATCCGTCCAGCGTTTATTCAACCCCGTTAGTATGTAGTACGTATCGAGATAACCATCCGGTAATTGTGCAGCAGCAATTTTGTCTATCCATTCATCGGCTTTTTTTTCGAGAGCCGGATCGGGATGATTTCTCAACGAATAGGCCATCGCTTCGAGCGCTTTGTACACATCCGAATCGTCAAAATAAATCCCTTCGTGCTTTCCCGAACGTTTTGCCGCTTTTTCGAAATTTCTTATTCTGCCCGTTTTTGTTTCTGTATATAAAATACACGTATTAAGGGTGCTGGTGGCCACTTTATCCATTCTTTCCTTCCAGAACGGGTCGGTTATTTTCACATGCGAATATTCGAGCGGGTATAATTTCTGCAACGATTGCTGGGCAAAGACCGGGGTAGCCGAAAAGCAGCATGCAGCAATAAATATCTTAAGCTTTTGCATATCCTAAATTTACATTATTGATCCGCAACACATCTAAAGCCAACGGTGGCATTTCTTTCAAAGCCATTGCTGACACGGAGGAGAAATTGCCGGTAAGCAGCGTCTTTAGGTCCTCCCTGCACATACCAGTTGCTGGACGTCGGGTTAAACCAGGATCCTCCTTTCAGGATAATATAGCGGTGACTGGCCGTTTCATAGAGATCATTGGTCAGTTGCCAGACATTGCCGTACAAATTCCGGAGATCCAGATTTTTTGCGCCGGCAGTTACGGCTGCATATTGCCATTCTATTTCCGTCGGCAGTCGCCTGCCTGCCCATGCCGCATACGCTTTTGCATCTTCATAGCTGACATAAACAACGGAAGAATCTCCCTGGCCCTTTGGATAGGTTCCATTGACCCAGTGTTTCAAAAAATTAGCCGGATCGGCAGGTTTGTATTTTGTTGCGTCAAGAAATTTCCTGAATTGCATGTTGGTGACAGGATTTTTATCTATTAAAAAAGAGGGCATCCGGAACGTACTGTCTTCATCGATTGTCGGGTAACCGATAAAATCATCTCCGTGCGTGGTTTTAAACAAAAACTCACCAGCCGGGACCTGAATCATTCCAGTCTTGTTTTGCAATGATCTTGCAGGCATGCCCGTTGAAATTCTCCGCGGCATGCCGGCAGTGACAGAAACGATCGTTTCGTCAAGTAATACGCCGTTTGCCAATTGCTGTATCACGATATCTCCTTCGAACCGTCCAAGCGAATCGTGCACTGATAATTGATGGGTTGACGGCTTCAGGCGTATAGCGCGTTTGGAATAGTCCGGCGCTCCCTTCCAGACCCAGATCTCCCCTTCCTTATTTTTTGTGGACAGGATCAGCTGATCTCCATATAATTTTGCCGTAAGCAGCTTCGGCAGACGTGCGACGCAATCCACCGCGCCTTCATTGTCCGTTCCCAGGTAAGAGGTATTGAACGCGTCCGTTTCCACTTCTATCCAGAATGTACCGTTGACGGCAACTGGTTCCAGCATTTTATGCCGCCAGAGATCTACATAATGTGATGCAGCATCGGGGATCACTGAAAACAAATTTCCTTTATATCCTTCCGGCTTAAGACTAAAGACCGTATAAATGGTTTTGGCGGAGTTATCCCATTTATTCACCCAGATACTATCAGCGCTACAGGCAATAAGCGGTGTATAATTACTGCTTGTAAAATTGAATGTATTTTCTCTTAATATTCTTGCTGTTCTTCCCAGGAAATGATATTCTCCTTCCAGGTCATCCGGTTCGCCTGGAGACATGATATTTATTTCGGTTCCATATCCATTAAAAAAAGATGTGGCAAAGTCGCGGGTAATTTTGCCTTTATTGATTTCCGATACGCGGAAGATGGCAAATTCGGGTTTAATCAATTTGTTGAGATTGAGCATTGGCGGATGCGTTAATGCGTTGTGCACCCTTCCTGAAACGATACCTTGCATGTCTTTGGGAACGGCCATACCTTCGCTATACATGATCACCCCTTTTCTTACTTTATCCGCTGCATCCTGCAGTTCCCTGCTCGAGCTTCCCCTCGTATCAAGCACCACTCCATCAGCCGAAGTTTCCCCGATCAGTTTCGACAATCCTTCGAAATGGTTCTCTTTACGCGTGCTTTCATCCCAGGGATTATAACAGAGAAAAAACTTTACCCCGTTTTTCCGGCTTGTTTCCGCCATCTTCTTCATCGCGGTAATACCTCCGGGCAGATCATAAAACAGATCGAACTGGTTACGCGGGTCGAGGCCAAGCGTTGGCCAGGTGGGCCAGATAGCCACTACATCGTCTCCGCCATATAGCGTTTTTCCCTTTTTCAGGAAGTCTTCCAGCGTGTATTTATTTTTGGTGTAATCGTAATAATATTTATCCCATGCGAACATCAGGTGCATCACGTATGAATGCCGGATCCATTGCAGGTCTTTTCTTTGAAAAAGGCTATCGTTGAAAGCGGCTATATCGTATAGTTTCCGCTGCTGAAATGTTTTAATTAATCCATTTTGCCAGGGACCATCGAAACCCGTGAAATAGAAATTATACCGCACCGAACCGCCGGGATATAGTATTGTTTCAAAACGTCTCAGCTGTCCCTGCTTCAGATCTTTTCTGTCTCTGCGCGACAAAGCCGAGAGCCGGATGCCCCTGGCAGGCATGATACTGTTGTATCCCAGTTCCCAGGCATTGTCGGGCACTATAACATTTACCGGTAATTTTCCGGGTAAAAATAAATGGGTGCGTGATAATTCGTGATCGCCTTTGCCGGTAATAAAAGCATTGCTGTTTTTCACAGAGAAGGGAACTATATTTTTTAACACGATCGTATCGCGCGAGATATTTTTCAGCACTACCGGAACATGCAGATCGCTTTGCACAATATCGGCGCTCCCGATATCGATCGAAAGTTTTTCGAAGGGTACGGATGAAAAATGAACAACATTGTCTGCTTCATACGAAAACAAAGGCTGCTCTTCTTCGAAGGTCCACTCTTTTCCGTCGAGATAAATACTTTTTACATATTTATTTTCTGTAAAGGATATCTTGTCAGCAGTTTGTGCAGATGCACAAACGCTGATAAATAAAAAAATGGGTATGGGAGAGAGTTTCATGGGATATTAGTAGTTATCATTTTGTTTAAGATTCTTATTGGCCAGTATTTCCGATGCGGGCAGGGGAAACACATATTTTCTTGCATCGGTAACACCTAAAACAGCTTCTGCCCTGTCGGTTCGTATCAGGTCAAACCAGCGATGCGGCTCAAAAGCAAATTCAATTCTTCTTTCATCTTCAACAGCCTGCAACAGTTCTTCTTTT
>JBGAJL010000156.1:0-6580 GCA_044224935.1 Flavitalea sp. | reverse complement strand
TTCCCAAAGCCGAATTAAAAATATTCATGACGGCCGACAACGAGATACGGGTTGAACGAAGATTCAGGGAGTTGTATGCAAAGAATCCCAATGTTACGATTGAAGAGGTGAAGACAAATCTTGAAATGCGCGACTATATCGATTCACACCGGGAAACAAGCCCCTTGCGGAAAGCTGCCGATGCGCTGGTGCTGGATAATTCAAACCTGACGATGAAAGAGCAGTTGGATATTGCGTTAAAATGGGTGAAGGAAAGGGGATAGGGCAATTATCTAAAATACTTCTCCCAGGTTTACAAAAAAGCCCCCTGACCCGTTGATACCTAAACCATAATCGATACAAAGATTGCTTCCTGAGAATTTGTTGATCTTAATTCGTAAGCCGACGCCGGCTCCCGGCGATATCGTGTGCAGTTGTTGCTGGGGAAACCGCGAAAAAGACTGTGCGTTTGCAAAAACCACCATGCCCAGTAATCCGTTTGGCGTGAGACCAAACCGGTATTCTGTTTCCAGATAAATCATATTGCGGCCCCGGAAGCGTCCCTGTATGTATCCGCGGCCGGTATTGCTGAAGGGATCCCAGCCCGTGCTGGGCAACATAAGGTACGGTGGTTTTCCGCCCGTTGTGAGCCAGTTGTAGTTCCAGAATGCAAGCACGTTTTTAGTGTTTGCAGGAAGGTTATAATATTTTCTCCATTCCACAACCAGCGATTGCCAGTTGTTATCGCTGCCGAGAAATTCGAAATTGGGCCGGAACGCAACGTTGGCATAGAAGCCGCCAGTGGGATAAATGGCATTACTGCGGCTGTCATAGATACCGTGAAAAGAAAATCCTGAAGAAATTTCTTTATCTGTTAATCCATAACGTTGAAAATTAGTAACCGACCCCGGCGGCGGATCAACTTCTTTTATCTTCCAGTAATAATCCAGGTTGTATCCGATACCCGCATACAAAAAATTATTCATCGATCGGGTAATGTAAGAGTGTAAGCGCACATACCTGAAATCAATGGTATATCCCGAAGAAGCCTCCGTATTGCCTCCCAGACCGAAGGTGGTGGAAGGATATTTCATATACCTCCAGTCGGCGACAATATTATACTTATTGTTTTTTGTAAAGATGTTTGCATTGACCGGTAAAATGATCTGGTTGTATTGCGAATAGGCGATACTTGTGACCGCATAAGAGGAATTGGTCAATGAGGTTTTCGCTGTATAAAAAGAAGCGTTGGCAGCCACAATGCCGGCGAAACCCGTTTGTAAAGTATATCCGGCGGCAGGAAGGGCAGAAAAATGAGAACGGAATTTAGAAGAATCGTTTTCGTCGGAAACGCGTGGCCTGGGATGTTTTACAACCAGGGGCGCCAGCACATCAATCATATCTCTCTGATGCGCAGAATCATACTGGAAAATATGATAATGCTTTTTTAGCGCGTTATCTGAAATTATTTGTGCTTCGGCGGGAAGGATAGCTGTTAGACACAGAAGAATCGTCACTATTTTTCTTACCGCTTTCGATACCATGCTGCTTTAGTCAGTCTGCAAAAATACGGATCAGAATTTCTTGTTTTTCGATTCCCTGATCATTTCTCCATAATTAAGCCCTTTTAACATGGCCCGTACGGTCATTGCAATACGCCTGGCTTTGGTGGCATCCGTTTTGGCAGACAGGATCCATTTGCTGAAATAGCGCTGATGGGAGCCGGGGTATTGACGAAATTTTTCCAGCGTACCGGGTTCATCTTTCAGGCATTCGATCAGTTCCGGTGCAATCTCGAGGTCCCGTTCGTCTTCTTCAAGTTGCACTTTTACCCGGTCGCCTTTATTTTTGCCAATGGCTTTTCTGATCGGGGCGCTTAGTGGGATGATAAAATTTCCACCGCCCATCGGCAGCATGCTCACTTTTTCTAGTTTGTAATTGTCGATTTTCCCTTTTACCCTGAATGATTTCTTATGGCCGGGTTTGATCACTTCCGCAATTGCTGCCGGCACGTCAATATAACTCCAGCCCGTCTTTTCGCCCTGTTCCGAAAACTTCTTTATCGTAGTGCTGAATGATTGCATAAAACAGTGCTGCAATGTAAGATACGGGAGGGAAATTTGATTAATGACATAAATGTTATTAATAATCAGGGGCTTTAGTTGCAATTTGGCGGCCTCAAATGGCTAAGGTCCGCAATGATAATGTGCTTTTATGCATTGCCCAGGTTTTGAAAGAACTCCGGGAGGAAAGAGGTATGAGCCAGGAGCAAGTGTACAATGACACCGATGTTCATGTCGGTCGGATAGAAGCGACTAATTTGAATCTGACGATCATGACGCTCAGCAAGCTGTTGAGCTTTTTCGGTGTCAGCTTTTCTGAATTTTTCAGAAGAGTAGAAGAGAAAACAATTCCGTTTTCCAGAAAATAAGAGCCCATGGTTTTATCAGTTGCGATGAAACCATGGGCCAGCTTTGCAGCAGATTATCTTAAGAAAAGCATTTCCCTGTACTTTGGAAGCTGCCAGTATTCATCGGCAACCTGCAGTTCCAGTTTATCGGCATGATAACGGATTTCATCGAAAAATGCGTCTTTTACATGAGTGCCATAAGCGATGGCTTTTTCGCGCAAGTCGGTGAGCACATTAGCCTTCTTCCGGGCTTCGATCATTTTAGCAACATCATCGCTGATGCGGCTGATATGCGTTGATATTTTCGAAAGAATACGTTTCTGGTTGATATATGAGGATTCATCGAGGCCGATTTCCTTCAGCCCTCTGATATTTTCAATCAGTACATTCTGATAACGGATTGCTCCCGGAAGAATGTGACTGGTAGCCAGTTCCCCAAGAATTCTCGCTTCGATCTGTACTTTCTTGATGTATTTCTCCAGTTCGATTTCATGGCGCGCTTCCAGTTCCGCATGTGAATAAACGCCGTTGCTTTCGAAAAGATGTTTTGCTTTATCGGTAACCATGGCATCCAATGCGTAAGGAGTGGTGCGAACATTCGGGAGGCCGCGTTTTTCCGCTTCCTTATGCCATTCTTCGCTGTAGCCATCGCCATCGAATAATACTTTTTCGCTGCTGACGATGTATTCGCGGATCACATGCATGATCGCTATTTCTTTCTTGTCACCTTTTTCAATCAGCGTGTCCACATCTTTCTTGAATTGCTTCAGTGTTTCTGCAACAATTGTATTCAATACCGTCATTGGATTGGCGCAGTTTGCGGTCGATCCGACGGCGCGGAATTCAAATTTATTTCCGGTGAACGCAAATGGAGAGGTGCGGTTGCGGTCGGTATTGTCTAATAATAATTCCGGAATGCTTCTGTGCAGATCCAGTTTCAATATCGCTTCATCCTGCTCATCGAATTTATCACCCACGCGCTGTTTAACATCTTCCAGTACCTTCATAAGGTATGAGCCAATGAATACAGAAATGATCGCAGGAGGAGCTTCGTTGGCGCCGAGGCGATAATCATTTCCTGCAGATGCGATTGAGGCGCGGAGTATATCGGCATAGTCGTGAACCGCCTTGATGGTATTGACAAAGAACGTAAGGAACATCAGGTTGGTCTTGGGCGTTTTACCCGGGGCCAGGAGGTTTACTCCCGTGTCGGTTGCCATGCTCCAGTTGTTATGCTTACCGCTGCCATTGATGCCCGCAAAAGGTTTTTCGTGAAAAAGCACTTTTAATTTATGCCGCTTTGCCACGCGATCCATAATATCCATCAGTAACGTATTATGATCGACGGCTACGCTTACTTCTTCGAAGATCGGCGCACACTCGAACTGCGAGGGAGCCACTTCATTATGCCGTGTTCTGAGGGGAATGCCGAGCCGGTAGGATTCGGTTTCGAAATCTCTCATGAAAGCATATACTCTTTCCGGGATCGACCCGAAATAATGGTCTTCAAGCTGCTGGCCCTTTGCAGGCGAATGGCCGAATACGGTCCTGCCGCTGGCAACCAGGTCGGGCCGGGCATTGAACATGGCTTCATCAATAACGAAATATTCCTGTTCCCATCCCAGCGTGGAAGTGACTTTCGAAATATTTTTATCGAAATAATTACATACGTCAACTGCGCTCTTATTCAACGCTTCACTGGCTCTCAGGAGAGGCGCCTTGTAATCGAGCACCTCACCGGTGTATGAAACGAATATGGTAGGTATGCAAAGTGTTTTTCCCTCGCCGATATCCATGATAAAGGCCGGAGAAGAAGGATCCCAGGCCGTATAGCCACGCGCTTCGAAAGTGGCGCGTAAACCGCCGCTGGGAAAGGAAGAAGCATCCGGCTCCTGCTGAATCAGCGTGTCCCCGTCAAACTGTTCGATCGGGGTTCCGTCGCCTTTTAAAGTAAAAAAGGAATCATGTTTTTCAGCAGATGAACCGGTTAGCGGCTGGAACCAGTGAGTCAGATGAGTTACTCCCTTGGTTTCGGCCCACTGCCGGAGGCCGGAAGCGATTTGATTGGCCATGCCACGGTCGATTTTCTTGCCGCCTTTTATTGAATTCACCAGGCTTTTATAGGCCTCGTCGCTTAAAAATTCGCGCGCCACCTTGAGCGTGAAAACGTTCTCATTGAAGATGCCGGTAATTTTGGTTGAACGAACCGCCTTACCGTTGGATGACTGGGTAAGATCGTGGATCGCATTAAGACGTAATGATTCCATTTAAAAAAATTTAGGTATCACAAAATAAGCGATTCCTAAGCATAATTGCTGATATTTTGATTACTTATCCGTAAATAATAGGAAAATTCGAAAAAATATGGTGTTTTTCCTTCAAGTGTCCAAAAAATGCCAGGTCTGATATGAGGAAAGTGATATATCTTAATTATTATAATTCGTTTGGCGCACCTGGTAGTTTCCGGGAACTCGCACCTTTAAGACCGGAAGGAGAAGAAAAACGAGGAAAACGCTTCGGTAGCGGACAATAGCCCCCGCAAAAGGTACCGTATAACCGATGATAAGACATCCGGCGATAGCGAAAAGGAAGAAGCCGGCCGTAAACCCATCACATAAAAATTTTTTCTTCAGTACGGCCCGGAACAGGAGTGCCCACATGATCAGGGTTTCGAGGAAGAATAAATTATATAACGGTTTTATCCCCAAACCGGGCAGGGAATGGCGGGAACGAACAGCCTCGAATTTCCACTCAGCTGCATAAACTCATGCTGCCACCAGCTTAACTGGTAAAGCAGGCTCCAGGAAGGATAAATAAGGCTCGCGATAATCAATAACAACGCAAATGCGCCCAGCGTCAGGGGCACCGCATACCCGAGCTTCCATTTTGCCCGCTCGTTCATATACCAGATAGTGATTGCGGGGAGCAGCACAAGGAAAACCGCTTTACGCGTAATAAAAATGATAAACAGTAAAGCCAACTGTAAAAGCAATGTTGAAAAGCGAAAACCGGAACCGATCGCTCTGGAGAAGAGATAAACAAAAAAGCCCAGGCAAAAAAACAGCAGCCCTTCTTTATGAACAACGGAGGTCCAGAAAACAATACTGGGGATACAAAAAGACAGAATAAAGGAATTTTTTTCTACCGTGGGATACCGTTCCCGCAGCAGCCGGTAAAATGCTATCCTTCCAAATAACATTAAAAAATTAAATAACAGGATATTTATATAAATATTATCAAACGAAATAAAATTGAACAACATCTGCAATGTTGCCAGCAGTTGTTGCTGGTAATAGCTCCACCCGATATGTGTACCGGAGATGCCGATTGAGAACGCGTCGGGAAACATTTCTTTTTTAAAAGCCGGATAGTTGTGCAGCAGCTGCTCCTTAAAACTTACGCTGACATTAAAAATATCCCATACATCTCCATGGTTTGGAAAATAGTGATAAGCGATTAAAACATGTGCACAGCCTGCTGCAGTATAGAAAAGAAACAGTGACACGAGCAACTTCAGGGAAATTCCGCTGCGTGTAATGAACCGGCATCTCGAAAGAGCAAAGCTCAGCAATAAAGCATATAAAATAAATAAGAAAAACCCCATCGGCAATCTCAGCTATATTAGCGATGGAGAAAGATAAAGCTTTTAGATCAATGCGCTTACAGGTCGGCCATTCGTTTTAGACAAAAAAAAGAGCCATCTCATCGATGGCCCTTCGGTAGGTGGTTAATCAATATTAATCGGGTTTGTTTTCCAACTCAAGAGCTGATTCGTAATTGACCAGGTAATGCCACCAGTTGTTCAGCTTATGGTCCTGCGGGTTTATGCCTGCCTTATTGGGGATATGGCTGAAAAGGTTGATCATGCAGCCAAGCTGTGCATCACCATTAGCCATTTTTTTCCAGGTATCGGCATTAACGGTTTCCTTATCGGAATCAACCTCCCGAATATCCGGATAATATTTCCATGCATTACGATAGGTGGTTACTTTTGTAGGATTTTCATAGTCGTAATCGCTGACGGCATTTACGGGGTAATGTGTGCATCCCAGCTGGCCCTTGCCGGGAGCGATAGCGTTGTAGAGAGTAAATTTTTCCCAGTTATTGAGTGCCATGCCGGGTGTATATTGTTTGGCCGGGGGCTCTGTGGCCCAGCGGCCGTACACATGTTTCATGATCGATTCCAGCCTG
>JBGAJL010000155.1:0-7481 GCA_044224935.1 Flavitalea sp. | reverse complement strand
AGGATGCAGATGCTACGGCTATCTATGGTTCGAGAGGAGCCAATGGAGTAGTATTGATCACTACCAGGAAAGCGAAAGCCGGAAAAACATCCGTCGATGCGAGTTTTTATACCGGATGGGGAAGACCAACGAAGCTGCCGGAATTTATGAATACTCAGCAGTATGTGGCCATGCGCAAAGAAGCATTCAGGAATGACATGGTGACCCCCACTGCAAGTAATGCCACCGATCTGATGGTATGGGATACCACACGCTATATCGATTGGGGTAAACTGCTGCTGGGAGAGAATGCACACAGCGCTGATGGGCAGGTCCGCCTGTCCGGGGGCAGCCAGCAAACACAGTTCTCCCTTGCCGCAGGATACCATCGCGAAACGCCCGTATACCTCGGCAACATGCACGATGACAGGGTTAGCTTCCATTCCAATATCATGCATCGTTCCCTGGATAATAAATTTCAGGTTGCCTTTAATGCTGGTTTCAGTTCAGATAAAAATAATATTACAACTACAGACCTGACCCAATTTCTCAATACCGTTCCCAATTCTCCTTATCCCCTGGATGACAAGGGAAACCTGGTATGGAGAGATGAAGGGATTAATTTTTCCAATCCACTCGCGTATCTCTATAAGACCTATGTTGGCAATACCGAGAACCTTCTCGGAAATCTGAACATGCGATATACGATTATGAAAGGGTTACAGTTGAAAGTGGATGCGGGCTATACTGCCATGTCGCTCAATCAGAGAACGGCTAATCCTCTTAAGTCACAAAGTCCCTATACGGCCAATGCTATCAGCTCCGCAGTATTTTTCAGCCAGACATATAAAAACTGGATCGTAGAACCACAGGCGGAGTATACCAGACAGATAGGCAGAGGAAAACTACAGGTGCTGGTCGGGTCGAGCTTCCAGGAACAATTGAACGAGGGCAATACGATTAATGCCTCTGGTTATGCCAGTGATGACCTGCTGGAAACACCGGGACTGGCGGCAAACAAAGCAGTTACAAGCACCTACAATAAATACCATTATGCAGCAGTTTTTGGCCGCGTCAATTATAACTGGGATAGTAAATACCTGGTCAACATCTCCGCCCGCCGCGACGGCTCCAGCAGGTTTGGACCAGGCAAGCAGTTCGGTAATTTTGGAGCAGTCGGAGCAGCCTGGGTGTTCTCTGAAGAAGGGCCGCTAAAAAACCTCTCATTTCTCAGCTTTGGAAAACTGAGAGCCAGCATGGGTGTTACGGGCAATGACCGTATCGGCGATTACAATTATTTAGCCGCCTGGAGAAGTACCAACTCGGCTATTCCCTACCAGGGAATGAGTGGCTTATATCCGCAAAATCTTTTTAATCCGGATTTTGCATGGGAACGCAACAGGAAATGGGAAGCGGCCATCGAGCTGTCTTTCCTGCATGACAGGATTTTTTTCAGCGCAGATTATTACCTGAACAAAACGGATAACCAGCTTACCGGCCTTACATTACCTACACAGGTGGGTTTTTCAGATATAAATGCCAACAGGAACGCCATACTTCAAAATTCCGGATGGGAGCTGATGCTGAATACCACCAATATCCAGAAAAAGGATTTCAGCTGGAAATCTTCGTTCAATATCACCCTGCCTAAAAACAAACTAATTGCATACCCCGGCCTGGAAGACACCTATTATGCAAGCGTCTGGACTATAGGCATGCCGGTTACCATCAACAAGTCGGTTCCTTATCTGGGAGTGGACCCGCAGACCGGTATCTATAAACTGGCCGGCATATCTATCCCCAAAGATCAGACTGCCGTGAACGATATGGCGCCAAAATATTATGGCGGCCTGCAGAACACGCTCGAATATAAAGGATTCACACTCGACTTCTTTTGGCACTTCCTGAAACAGAAAGGCAAGAGCGCTATCCTGTTCCAGGCCCCCGGCTCCCGCGTCAATCAACCGATCAGCGCACTGGCACGCTGGCAAAATCCCGGGGATATCACCAATGTGCAGAGATTTGCCACTAAAGGCGATCCGGTTACTGCTTATAGCTATTATGCCAACTATTCTGATGCGCGTATCGTGGATGCATCGTATATCCGCCTGAGAAACGTTTCTCTGTCTTATCGCTTCAATAAATCCATTGCGCAGAAAATAAATGCGCAAGATCTGAGAGTGTATTTCCAGGGTCAAAACCTGCTCACTTTCAGTCCCTACAAAAACAGCGACCCCGAAACCATGTCACTGTCCGGTATGCCTCCGATCAGGATGCTCGCATGCGGTGTTCAGGTTGTTTTTTAATTGACCACTCAAATTCTAATCATGAAAAAAGACTTTTCAAATAATCGGTGTATTTTTTCAGGGGTGGGCAGCACATTTCTTTTCGGCTGCCTCGCTGTTGTATTGCTCTTCTCTTCCTGTACCAAATTCGTGCAGGTAGAAGACCCTCCGAATTTACTTACCGACGATAAGGTTTTTACCAGTAACAATTCGGCAACGTCCGCTATGCTGTCGGTATATATCGATATGATGAACGATCAGTTTGGAAGCAACGGTTCTTTCGTATGCTTTTCCATGAGCGCCCTGGGAGGTATGTCTGCTAACGAACTTAGCTGGACACAAAACAATACCACGGCGCCTGTTTTCCAGCAATTCACAGATCATAACCTTACTCCCGACAACAGTTATGTGGAAGCATTCTGGGAAGACGGTTACACATATATTTACCGGGTCAACGCTATACTGAAGGGGCTGGAAACTGCCACCGGCATGACAGATGATGTGATTGCACAACTGAAGGGAGAAGCTATGTTCATGCGTGCATTCTGCTACTTCTACCTCGTGAACCTTTTTGGAGATGTGCCCCTGATTCTTAAAACCGATTACCTGGAGAACATGAAAGTTCCCCGCACTCCTGCCGCACAGGTTTGGGATCAGATCATCTCTGATCTGAAAGAGGCTAAAGGTTTGCTGAAAGCAGATTATCCAACGGAAGGAAGACTGCGCCCCAATCTGTATACAGCACAAGCTTTGCTGTCAAGGGCTTATTTGTATACTGGTAAATGGGAAGATGCGGAGAAAGAAGCAGATGGTATCATCCAGTCTGGAGTTTACGGATCCGCATTGCCACCGTTAGACCAGGTGTTTATAATGAGCAGTCCCGAAGCTATCTGGCAGTTACAACCAGTACGGGCGGGCTCCAATACCACTGAAGGGGCAGCATTTATTGTTGTAGGCAACACCCGCCCTAATTATGAACTCAGTTCGCAGGTGCTCGATGCATTTGAACCGGGTGATGAGCGCAAGCAGGAATGGATTGGTTTCAGTGATTCGGTGAATAACCCGGGCTGGGCATTTCCCTACAAATACAAAGCAGGTACGGGAGCGCTGAGCGAATATTATGTAGTGTTCAGGCTCGCCGAACAATACCTGATCCGAAGCGAAGCAAGAGCGCAGCAGGGAAGCGGCAAATTGTTGCCTGCACTGCAGGATCTTGATGTTGTGCGTAGCCGTGCAGGTCTGCCACCATCCACTGCTACTGATCAGCCGTCTGTGTTACTGGCTATTGAACAGGAGCGCCGGGTGGAATTCTTTGCAGAATGGGGCCATCGCTGGCTCGATCTGAAAAGAACCAACAGGGCTGAAGCAATACTCGAACCCCTCTCTCCCCCGGGCACCTGGAAAGCAGGAGATGTATTGTATCCTATTCCCACACTTGAGATTCAGGCAAACCATACGCTCGAACAAAATGAGGCCTACAAATAAATCTAATTTAACAACCGTCAATGAAAAAGAACATCGTAAAAATTTTTCTGTCTGCCCTGACTATCTGGATGTGTACGGCTGATACTGTGAAAGCGCAGGGTATCGAATTTACGCACAACTTTGATTCAGCCCTCACCATCGCAAAGGCGCAGAATAAAATGGTATTTGTTGATTTCTATACTTCCTGGTGTGGTCCCTGTAAGATGTTGTCGACCCAGGTATTTCCGCTGCCTGAAGTAGGATCTTATTACAATGCTAACTTCATTAATCTTAAAATCCAATGCGATGATAAGGGAGCAGGAGAAATCATTGGAAAAAAATATAACATCAATGCATATCCTACATTGATGTTCATGGATGCTGCGGGAAACAATATCCATTCTACAGCCGGCGCACTGGATGCGAAAGGCCTGATCGAACTGGCCAAAACGGCTCAGGATCCCAGGACTAACCAGTTGAGCATGGTGCGGGAATGGGAGAGCGGTAACCGCGAGCATGATTTTGTGACGAAATACCTGGGTGCGTTGGAGGAATCATATAGAGGAGATAAGGCCACCGCAGATTTCGAAGCATGGTTCAATTCGATGAATAAAAAACAAAAAACTTCGAAGGAAACTTTCAAGTTGATCAGCCTGGTAAAAAGCGCTCCGTTTTCTGTTCCTTTTGAATTTGTTGAAAATAATAAGAAAGATTACTATCGATCGGCAGGAAAAAAAATCGTCGACAGCTTTATCGCAACTACATATCTGTGGTATTTCAAAGGCACCCAGCTTTCAGGGCTGATCAATAAAGACCTGACGAAATTCAATACGGAGATGGCAAAGTTCAAGGCGAAAAAATATCCTTATTACGAGGAATATGCTGAATTCTACAGTGTATTTGATTCGAAGGATAGCAAAGGCAAGGATGATATCAATGAATATATGAGAAGAGGAACAGCTTTCCTGGCGAAATATGGAAAGAAAAAGCGATGCGTACACAATAGCATTGTACAGCATGCTCGGAAATTGACAGAGGAAAAGATAAGGGTTATGCCGGCATCAATGGATGGAGGACCTGCTGGCCAGGAACCGTAAACCGGAGTACCTCCATACTTATTTGTATATTCTCTGGAGAAACCATGCGTGGGATAAGGCTATTGCTGCAGGTAATGAACTAAAAGACGACCTGGCCCGCGAGGGAAAGCCGACCGCTGATATCGAGAAACAAATAGAAGATATCAAAGGGTATAAAATAAGATAAAGACTAACCGAACTACTTTCCCGGCATTACTTCTCGTTAGAAAAGATAATCGTAAATAGAGCGTTGAACCTCAGTCGTCGGGGCGCAGCGCTCTATTTATTTTTCTTCCTGTCATGCCTTTTAATATAGAAGGTGCAGGAAAACAGTATCTCAAAGCCTCGATCAACTGAAGGCTGGCAGGGAAGATTGCATCTCAGCCGAACCGATGAAATGATATTTAGCAAAATTTTTGAAAAAAACTTTGGTTTTGTGAGTATCAAACTATAAACAGGCACTCTATTCAAATAGTGTGCGTTTGCCCAGTGGGGTTGGTGTGCTCTTAGCAAACACATTTTCCACCAATAACTTTACACTTATGAGATTTACCAAAAACTCACAGCTGTTGGCGGTAGTGCTTTGTCTGTTCCTGTTTTCCTGTAAAAAGGACGAAGCTAAATCCGACGACACTTCCCAAAAGAAACATTCCTGGATCAAGGGCACCTGGGTGCAAAAGGATCTTCAACTCGCTTATCCTGTTAAGTTTGCCGGCCAGAACCTTCCCGTAGGTTTTAGCGTGTATAACATTACCGGCTATCTCCCGGTCTCCGGCCCCCTGCTGAATTGTACCAAAAACAATTCCTACACTTTCAACAACGACTCCTCCTACGCCATCAACGGCTGCACTGACCTGATGCTTCCCACTGCAAAAAGCGCAGGAAAATGGAGGCTGGAAATTTATGACGCAGTATTGCGGCTGACTTCCTCTCCCGATCAGACTGCGCCCTACTGGATCAACAGCCTTACGGAAAAAGAATGGAGCATCGGCCTCACCGTGTACATCGCGGAAGTGGATAAGGACCTCCCCGTCAATCTCCTGTTGGAGAAACAATAAGTAGTAAACCCAACTAAGAATTTGCATATGAGAAAACATAATTATGTATTCCATCTTTGGCTTACACTAGCCATCGTATTTTTCTCTTCGGGATCCTTTGCGGCTGACAGCATAAAGGATTTTCCCGTGAGCGGTACCGTGACCGACAGGGAAGGCGCCATTCCCGGCGTTACCATTACCGAAAAAGGCACAAACAACGCCGTTTCTACCGGTCGCTCAGGAACTTTCCGGATCAATGTGAAATCTTCCAACGCGACGCTGGTTATCAGCATTATTGGTTATAAAACCGTCGAGATACCGGTAGAAGGCCGTTCTCACCTCGAAATAGTGCTTGAAAGACAGGCCGCCGAGCTGTCCGATGTTGTTGTAACGGCCCTGGGTATCAGCAGGGAAAAGAAATCGATCGGCTATTCCGTGGAAGAAGTCGATGGCAAAGAAATGAACCGCGTTGCCCAGGAAAATGTGCTCAACAGTATGTCCGGTAAAGTGGCCGGGGTAACCATCAACCAAACCGGTGGGGCAGGCTCATCGGTGAGCATGATTATTCGTGGCGCCACTTCGCTCAATAATGACAACCAACCCCTCTTCGTTGTCGATGGCGTGCCACTGGCCAACACCCTGAACAATATTACCCAGGTGGGAAATGATAACCGCGTAGACTATGGCAACGCGATCAGCGGTCTCAACCCCGACGATATCGAAAGCGTATCGATCTTAAAAGGTCCGAGCGCAGCGGCGCTCTACGGCTCAAGAGCAGGCAATGGCGTGGTACTGATCACGACCAAAACCGGGAAAGGACTGAAGCAGGTGACGGTGAACGTTAACTCAAGTACTGTTTTTGAAAAACCTTATAAATTTTTGAAATGGCAAACCAAATATGGTTCAGGCCAATTTTCAGCTATTCCTTCCGAGCTGACCGGAAACCCGCTCACCGATCCGTTCGGCGGATTGATACAGGAAGATGTGGACGCAACGTTCGGCGGTGAACTTGACAAAGGATATACCGCAGTGCAATGGAACAGCCCTACCGATGAAAATGGGGATAAAGTGCCTTTACCTCTCGTTTCACATCCCGACAACTTTAAAATTTTCGTACAGACCGTTATCACCAGCACCAACGGTGTTTCCGTGGCGGCTAACAACGACCGGTTCGACTACCGCCTTTCTTACGCAAATATGATCAACCGGGGCATTATTCCGAATGCTGATCTTCATCGCAACACTGTCGATTTTAACGGCTCTCTGAAAGTGACCGAGCGTTTCAGGGTCACTACCAATATCGATATCAGCCGCAATAATTCCAATAACCGGCCTGCAGGCGAGCGCGGTACGAACCCATTGCAATGGGCGTATGACGTTTCACCGCATATCGACATCCGTGATCTCAAAAATTACTGGGAGCCGGGAAAGGAAGGGCTTCAGCAACGTACGCAATACAATGGTGAATACAACAACCCTTATTTCCTTGCCTACGAAGTAAACAATTCGTTTGTGCGTGACCGTGTGTTTGGTAATATCCGGGCCGACTGGACCATTACCCGTAATCTTTCCCTGATGCTGCGCTATGGCCTGGATAATGTCAATGAAACGCGCGAGGTAAAGATTGCCAACAGTTATAC
>JBGAJL010000022.1:0-49006 GCA_044224935.1 Flavitalea sp. | reverse complement strand
GATCAGCCCGATATCCCTGCCTGCCTGCCACTTCATCTTTTTAATATATTTTACAAAGCGCAGCAGATCGCCGTCTGAAAATATAAGGTAGGCTTCTCCCGCAGTGATATCTTTCTCAATAAGGTTGTTGGCAACGGCAAACGGCATTTTGGTTTTTGCACAAAACGCGGCGGCACCCTTTATAAGGCCGGATGGCACATATTGAAAATATTCCCTGCCTATTATAAGGTTTAATCTTTTGTATTTCTTTATAGAGGCCGCTGCACTTGCCAGGGCGGTTTCAATATCCTTCCTGAAATCCTGGTAAACGGCAGCACAGGGCTCGTGAAACCTGGCAACATTTTTATCAAGCAGCAGCAGCTTATCGCCAGGTATCAGTTTAATAATATCTGAAACATCTTCATCAAAATGCGGCATAATCACATAACAGTTGTATTTGCCGATATTGCTTTTTATAAGATTTTCAAATTGCATTAAATTATGATGGTGAAAGAAAATGCTGCATTGCGCATCCGGCGGCAGGGCAGCCTTAAATGCCCGGTACAATGTTTCCTTGTATGCATTGAACGTATCGAACAGCAAAAAAATGTTGAGGCTTATCTTAACAGATGTATTTGCAACAAAAAAGCCCTTGCCGTGCTGCGACAGGATGATGCCTTTCTCCCTAAGACCATCATAAGCCTTGGCTACCGTGACCTTAGCCGTATTCAACTGCGCTGCCAACTCGCTGATGGAAGGCAACTGGTCGCCCTGCAGTAATTTTTTCCTTTCTATGGCCTCGGTCACAAGCTGCATTATCTGCCGGTATTTGGGTGAATTTGAATGATCATCTATCTGGAATATTTTTTTCATACCCCGCAAAAGGATTTTTTCTTAAAAAAAGTATATCTTCGGATATAAGATACAGTAGAGTACAGTACAGTTTCAGGCTACGAATGTAAAAAATGTTTTTTTGATCCCGACAAATATTCTTTAATGCAAAAAAAATTACGGTTTGCCATTTTAGGGTGCGGCTTCTGGGCTAATTATCAATTACCCGCCTGGCTCGAACTGGAGGACGTAATACCGGTTGCGTTGTACAACAGAACGCTGGATAAAGCGCTGGCACTGGGCCGGCAGTATAATATCCGGCATTGCTATGATGACGCTGAAAAACTTTTTAAGAATGAGCAATTAGATTTCGTGGATATCATCACTGATGTGGACACACATGTTCGCTTTGTGAACATGGCGGCAAGCTATGGTGTACCGGTTATTTGCCAGAAACCAATGGCCCCCTCATTAACTGCCGCCCGCAATATGGTGGAACTATGCGATGAAAAAAATGTGCCGTTCTTTATACATGAAAATTTTCGTTGGCAGGCGCCCATACGCCGCATAAAGGAATTACTGGCCAGCGGTGTCATTGGCCGGCCATTCAAGGCAAATTTGAAATTTTGCACCTCGTTCCCCGTATTTAAGAATCAGCCATTTCTTGCAGAGCTCGAGCACTTTATTTTAACAGATGTCGGGAGCCATCTGCTGGATATTTGCCGGTTCCTTTTCGGGGAGGCAGCGCGTTTGTACTGCCAGGCTGCAGGCATCAACCCGGGCATTAAGGGAGAAGATGTAGCCAACGTGTTCTTAACCATGCAGAGCGGCCTGCATTGTTATGTTGAAATGAGCTATGCTTCCATTGTGGAAAACCAGGCATTTCCGCAAACATTTATTTTGATTGAAGGTGAAAAAGGCACTCTTCAACTCACCAATAATTATGAAATAAGAATAACAACAGCCAAAGGCACCACAAGTGAAACAGCCATGCCTGCACATTATGCCTGGGCAGACCCCTCCTATGCTGTTGTGCACAGCAGCATTGTAGATTGTAACAGGAATATACTGCAATCCCTGCAAGGCATTCAACCGGCCGAAACGACCGGCCGGGATAATTTTAAAACAGTGGCCCTGGTATGGGCGTCCTACGCATCAATAGAAAAAAATACCGTAATTGACTTAAGCGAATTCAGTAAGGGGCATATCGCGAATCATACTTACCCAAAATCCAAAACCGAAACGCTGTAACAAATAAAAAACGAAGCCAGCCATATACATGTCATTACAACTGGAGCATATCACCCGTAAATTTTCAGGCATAACTGCTTTGGATGATGTTTGCCTGGACATTCGTGCATCGGAGATTCATGCTTTATGTGGCGAAAACGGTGCAGGCAAAAGCACACTCATCAATATAATAAGCGGTAACCTGCAGCCCACGCATGGCAATATCAAGATCAACGGCAGGCCGGTGACAATGGAAACTCCTTTATATGCACAATCTTTGGGCATTGCCGTTGTTCACCAGGAAAAGAGCCTGGTTGACAGCCTTAACATTGCTGAAAATATTTTTGCCGGCCAGCAGCCGGTTAATAAATGGGGCCTTATTGATTTTAAAAAGCTATACGGGCAAACAAGTGCGCTGCTTGACAAACTGCAGTTAAACTACCTGTCACCCAACACGGTTGTGTCGAAGCTGTCGCCGGCACAAAAACAAATGGTGGAAATTGCAAAAGCTTTGGCGAAAAACCCTTCCATTCTTCTACTGGACGAGCCCACTGCCTCTATCACAGAAAATGAAACACAGTTATTGTTCAGCATCATAAAACAGTTAAAGCAGGAAGGCGTTGCCATCGTCTACATCTCTCACCGCATGGCCGAGATATTTGCCGTTGCTGATAAAGTGACTGTGTTAAAAGATGGCAAATACCAGGGCACAAAAAATATCGCCGATACAAATATTGATGAGCTGATAAGAATGATGGTTGGCAGGAATATCACTTTGCCCGAACGTGACCGGCATATCCGGGATGAGGTGTTGCTGGAGGTTAAGAATTTATCCGGAAAAGGGTTCAATAACATAAACATCTCTGTCAGGAAGGGAGAGACAGTTGGACTTGCAGGCCTGGTGGGATCAGGCAGAACTGAAATCGCAAAAGCAATTTTCGGCGCAACTGCCGCAGGTGCGGGGGAGATATCGGTGAACAATAAAAAGGTGGTTATAAGAAAAACAACCCAGGCCATTAAAGCCGGCATCGGTTACCTGCCCGAAGAAAGAAAGACCGAGGGCATATTCAGCAATATGTCTGTGGAAGAAAATATTATTTCAGTGAGCCCGCATTCGGCAAACAGCAGAGGCCTGTTCAGTAAAAAAAAGATGGGCAGCATTGCGCAATCTTTTAAGAACAGGCTCAGAATAGCGGCAGGTAGCGTGCATCAAAAAATGAATACGCTTAGCGGTGGTAACCAGCAAAAAGCAGTTTTATCAAAATGGCTGTTGCAAAACCCGGATATTCTTATCGTTGATGAGCCGACGCACGGCGTGGATGTGGGAGCAAAATTCGAGATATACCGGTTGTTGCGGCAACTGTCCGCAGAAGGGAAAGGCATCCTGCTTATCTCTTCTGAACTGCCCGAGCTGTTGCTGCTCAGCGACACCGTTTTAGTGATACGGAACGGCTCCGTCGCATGCAGGATGGACAGCGCCGAGGCAACTGAAGAGAATATCATGCAGGCCGCCTGCGGGTTTTAAAGGCTTTATTCAGGATATACAATTATTAATGCCAACAAAGATTGCCCATCATGAAATCAGCGCTTAAGGAAAGGATTTATACATTGCTGCTAACCATAATTACGGTATGCATTGTTTTTAGCTTCATTTATCCCACGCTTTTCCCCACGTTTGCCAACTTCAAGCAGGTGCTGCTTAATTTATCCATTGATACAATTGTGGCGGTAGGCATGATGCTTTTGATGATCAGCGGCTCGTTCGATCTTTCCGTTGGCTCTGTGGTGGCTTTTGCCGGAGGTGTGGCAGCAAGCCTTATGCTGCATTCAGACGTAAACGTGTTTTTTGCTGTTTGCGCCGGCCTGTTAAGCGCGCTTGCCGTTGGCCTCATCAACGGTTATCTTGTGGCGTATGTAGGTATCAACCCCATGATACAGACACTGGCTATGATGGGCATTGTACGGGGCATGGCATTGATGATAAGCGGTCCGGGCATCCAGAACCTGCCCTACTGGTTCAATGCCATAGCGCAAAGCAAACTGCTAGGCATACAGATGCCTGTATGGTACATGCTGATGATCGTAGCGCTGTTCTCATTCCTGTTTGCAAAAACTGTTTTTTTCCGGCGGTATTACTATATAGGAAGTAATGAGAAAGCGGCGCTGCTGAGTGGTATTGATGCCAGGCGCATGAAGTTTTTTGGATTTGCCATTGTATCACTGCTGGCTGGCATAGCAGGTATCCTCTTGTCGTCCAGGTTGGGCGCGGCGCTGTCAACAGCGGGCGAAGGCATGGAGCTAAGAGTTATCACCGCGGTGATACTAGGGGGCGCCAGCTTAAATGGTGGCGAGGGAAAAATAGCCGGTGCATTACTGGGCGCAGTATTTATGGGATTAATAGCCAACATCATGGTTATAGCCAGAATAAGCGGCTACTGGCAGCAGATCATATTGGGCGTTATACTGATTACGGCCATAGCCATAGACCAGCTATTTAAATCCGATCAAAAGATCTTTATCCTCCGCACAAAAAAATAATTTTTTTAGCAGCATATCAACAAGGTTATAAAACAGCGCAATATGAAACACAATATATTTTTCATTTTTTTATTCGTATCAGCTGTGTCCTGTGAACTGCCTCCTAAAGATGGAAGGCAACCTGAAACATCAACCGAAAAAAGGTCAGTCACTAAAAATTTCGAGAACGAAGAATATGTATTAATCACGACAGGCGTTACTATGCCACTGTACGTAAACCACGACCTGGCCGAGTTTAAAAGATGGGGCAAAGCGAGGGGAGTAAAAGTTTCCATTATAGGGCTCACCGACCAGGATATCAATGCACAGATCAATACAATAGAGCAGGCAATACTATCCAGGCCCTCGGGATTATTAATTAACGGCAACGATCCCTCATTGGCCACCGTAATAAATAAGGCTGTTGATGAAGGCATCCCCACCGTTATATACGACAGTGATGTACCCAATTGCCGGCGCAACACGTTTATCGGCAGCGACTGGTACCAGATGGGGCAAATGCAGGGCGAAGCGATGGCAAAGCTGTTGAATGGAAAAGGGAAAGTGGCCTACATGGGCATTGCAGGTATGCCTATTATGGAAAATGGGTTCAGGGGTTTGGTGGACGTATTGAAAAAATATCCGGGCATACAAATACTGGGTAAATACAATGACAAAGGCAATGTGGAAGAGGCGGCGCATATCACGGCAGACCTGATTGCCGCGAACCCCGACCTGGGTGGTATTTGCGGCTTTGACAGCAACAGCGGCCCCGGCATAGGCCTTGCTGTAAAAGAGGCCAATAAAGCAGGTGTCATTAAAGTGACAACAGTTGATTGGGAGCCAAAGCATTTACAGTTTGTGAAAGAAGGCGTGATACAATTACTGGTGGGCCAGAAACGCGAACTGTTTACCTGGTATGGCGCACAGTTTTTATATGACATGGCGCACGGCACAGTGGCCCTTTCTGCTGATGATGCAAAAGCAGGCATCAGCAACATACCTTACAGCGTAAACACAGGTACCATCCTTATCACCAAAGACAATGTTGATCAGTTCTTAAAATAATTTTCACCAATAAAATCATTTGCCGCTTATTTTAAGCGCTATGTCTGTTGTGAAAAGTGGTGTATAAAATATATGGCTCCCTTCGCCCTGTTTCCATCTAACCTGTTTTCCCATCCATTTCCCGGTAGAAGTATTATACCACCTGGCTCTATATCTCCCGGCCTTAAGATAAAGTGCAACCGTGTCACGGAACAGGGATGTACATGCTTCATATTTCCATATTTCCGTTGCCGGAGCGGGATTGGCGATAGCCGGTGCACTGTGATGTATATAAAGTGCATACTGGCTGCCAGGCTCTGACAGCAAACGGGTAATTGCACTGTCGGGAACCTTAATCAGCAATGCCGGTGAATATTTCATTTTTGTATAGTCAAAACTGCTGATAAATTTTTGCAGGCATTGAAGATATTGCCGAACTGTATCTGCGCCCGGGGTGCCTGTCGGGCTCGCTGGCGTATATTCCCAACTCAGATTATTATACACTCCGCCGCCACGTAAAATAAAATCCCAGGCTTCCACCCGCACATCATTTGCATCTTCATCTTTCAGAGAACCCATGGTTTCATTCATGCTGATCACCTTATTGAGGCTTAACAGAGAATCATAACCGGGCGCATGGGGTATATGCACGTAATGATAACTGGCAATATTTATTTCGGGATGATCTACGATAGCCTGGTTAGAAGCGATCAAATGTTTTTTTGGCAGGCGTTCTTCCGTTTCCCGGATAAGCTTTGCGATATGCACATGCCATTTATCCACCAGCGCAGAATCCTTCACTTCATTATATGGCTCGTTGGACACCTCGAAATACAGGTTGTCAAAATCATTCAGTTCCTTTACGATCTTAATGACCATTGCATCCTGTTTTGCCACAAGCGCCGTATCGTTTAAAGACTGAAAAGAGAGAAAAGCATCTTTCCCTTTTATCCCGATGTACTGAATATTATTATCCGGATGCAGGGGCGACCATTTGTAAATACCATCGCTGTATTGATTGCCAAACAGCGTGAATTCTATCATTATATTTCTTTCCGCTGCCTGTTTCATTAAATCTTTTAATCTTATAAAATAAGCATCGTCCCATTGATCGAGGTCGAACCCGGCACATCGCTGCGTTTCCACGGTGCTATCAATCGTCCCGGCCGGGGCGCAAGAGTGTTGTCATACTGCATCCAGCCGATATCATTTTTTCCTTCCACGTATGCACCCGAGAACACACGGGTATTGTTCATTCCTCTTTTTTGCAGGATGTCGAAATAAGCGCGGTAATCAAAATCGGGATTAATCAATGCTCCATAATGTTCGCCGGAAGTGATCAGAATAACCGGCTTGTTCCGGTATACCAGGTAATGATGATTATCCGGGCAAAACCCGAGCACCTGCTGGGCATAAACGCTGCCGGAATAAACAGCAGCCAGGAGAAGTGCGAGGTATGCAAGGTTTCTGGTCATATAATGCAATCAGTCATTTTTTCAATGTCAGTGAGCATGTCACTCTGCGCCGGGACTCGCATAATTTTTTGCCTTGTTGTCCAGCACCAGTACCCAGTCATTTTTAGCGCCCAGTGAAGGTGGCGTAAACCAATGTGTTGGCGCTGCCCTGAAAGCGAATGTGCCTTCAGCTTTTCCCGTGCGTGGATTGAACCATGATGCCTTTATTTTACCTGCTTTGATCAATGCAGTGTTGATCTCAACTTTTTTCCCGACCGGCATATAAACCATGGCATAGCTGCTGTCTGCGTCGCGGAAAGCAACGATATATTCGCCATTGGTTGTGCCCTGCCCATTTATAACCAGCGATGTATCGGGTATCCTGTTAAGATAAGGTCTGGATTCGATAAGTTTTCTCAGGTAACCTGCTTCAAATGCACCCGGCCTGTCCATTGCGTCATACCAGTACCTGTCTGCATAGTTCAGTTTTTCGACCGACGGACTGTAAAACTGCCAGACTGCATGATGCCCATACGTAACCCCACATCCGCCGGCAAATACCGAACGGTATATTTCCCTGCGCACATCGTAATCCCTGAAATAGCCCTTGGATGGGTCCCAGCCTTTCCATGGATTTATAGGATGATCCTCATAGCAGGGCTCGCCATCGAGCACGGGTTTTGAGGGTTGCAAATGCCAGTCGCGCCAAACATTTTTCCATACAGGCTGGTCCAGTTCAGCATGTCCGGACTGGATCATATTAAAATCCAGCCAGGGTTCTTTATGCAGATAAACGGAGCTTTCCCACACATAGCCGCCCGGGTGAAAGGTTTTCAGGAAATGTTTTCCTGCCCCCTCATCAATGCCTTTTGCGATAGCGGCATACACTGGTTTCCAGTCGTCTTTATCGTCCTGCGGCGGACGATCGCCGCCCAGCATCCATACAATATTACTGGCATGCTGATACCGTTTTCCTAAAAATTTGCCATACCTGTATGCATTCTCCGTGTTGAAGATCACCGGACCGGTGCCGCCATATTTAAGCGTTATCTTATCGCCCCAGGCCGGCAGCAAGGCCATCACCATTCCTCTTTTGGCTGCCATGGCCACCACGGTATCTACGAGTTGAAAATATTTTTCATTGGGCTGATCCGGATTGTCGTTTACCAGGGGATAATCTCCATACCTGTTGCCGGCATGCATACCATCCAGTTCTGCAATGATCACTGCCTGTATCACATTAAAGCCTTTGCTTTTACGGTTGTCAAGGTATTGCGTGATTTCCTCTTTGGTGAGCCGGTGAAATAATTCCCAGCCTGTGTCGCCCAGCCAGAAGAATGGCGTACCATCTTCATACTCTATGTAATGGCCGTTGGGCGTAACCTTCAGCATCCCATGCCCGTTTTGCGCAAAAGCAGTGGTGATTACTGTACAACAAAATACGAATGACAAAATTTTTTTCATCCAATGAAGATTTTAAATACCTGTTGTTATTTATTGGCGGGATCGCTTATGATTTCGATGATGACCAATCGCCGTCTCTACCGCCAGCACAAATGTGCTGGCGACAGGGCGGTGTAATTTGAGCTATAGGATATTCTATATTGTTTTAACACTTCTATGCCTTCAACTCAATAAAGGTCGCGATACTTCGCTGCCGTCTGGGGCTGAGTGGTGGAAACCTGCACGGACGATCCGTTCCAATGGATCAATTCATAGTCGAGCGCATAGCCGGGGATATTGAAGAATGTTTCGAACACCAGTTGTCCGCTACCTGTTCCCGCGTGCTGCACCATCCAATTGTGCATGGCGGTGATGAATCCGGGAGCATCGCCGCCACCTCCATCTTCATTGGGATTGGCAGCGTTGGCCCATTCTGTAATGCCGAACGGTTTGCCTGCTGCGGCTATCTGTTGCCTGAATGCTTCAAGGCGCTGTATGGCTGTGGCTCCATTGGCTTCCCATGGCCAGGCGTTATAAAGGGTGCCACCGCCCAGGTCATAGGTAGAAGGGTCGGGCATCATGGCTGCCGGCACGTCCCGCGACATTGCCGCCGGCAACACCAGTTTGGCTTGCGGGAACTCACGACGCCAGATGTCGGAAACGCGTTTCCATCCGGCCTTGAAGTCGGCATAACCCTGCGTGGTGCGGGTAACGCTCCATGGCATCCAGTCACCGTTAAACTCATAAAATGGCGAGATATAAGTGGTGCCCTTTCCTGTTCGCAACGCTTTAACTTTTTTTGCTGCAGCAGTCCACCACGCGTCATTGCCGCCGCTGGCCACGGTCGCCCAATTTCTCCACCCGGTCAGGGTTTGTCCTGTCGACGGATCCACCCAGTCATCCCCGCCATCGTATGAAATGCTCATCGGCCCCTGGAAACCCGACCAGGAATCCGGAGTGGCCGGGTTGATTCCCCATGCATCAGGGCTATTCGGCCAGGTCTGGCCGATTTGAACCGGAGTGCCGCGCCAGTTGCTGAAATACTGAGCGGGATCGGCCCCATTACCCACTTCAATGGTTGACGTTCCGCTGAGCCATGTTGCGGTTGTTCCGCCAAAGGTGACGGCGATGTAATCGATGTCGGCCGCCGCCACGTCAGCGGCATCACGCTGGATCGCAATCGTGTTGCCGCTTCCTGCATTCAGGCTAACTGTTGTCTGGATCGAAGAGAAAGTGTTCCAACTGCCGGTGGCGGGAAACGACAACTGCCTGGACTTAACACTGTTGATATACAGGCTCAGCGTCCTGGTGTTGCTGTATCCATTGGCATATCCTATCTGCAGCGTTACCGTGCCGCCGCTGCCACCATTCACCGAGTTGATCCTGACGAAGGCGCCAGTATTGTTCAGCGCACCGACCACCTTACCGCCCGAAGCGGCCGATGCGGTTTGCACCTGGGAACCGCCGCCGATGGTACCGCTCTCTGCTTCGTATCCGCCCGGACCAACCAGGATGTAGTCGATGTCGGCAGCCGCCACGTCGGCAGAGTTACGCTGGATCGCAATGGTGTTGCCGGTTCCCGCATTCAGGCTGACCGCCGTTTCGAGCGTGGCGAAAGTGTTCCAGCTCCCGGTTGCTGGAAACGACAGTTGTTTGATGTTGACACCGTTGACGTACAGGCTCAGCGTCCTGGTATTGGTGTACCCATTGGCATACCGTACCTGCACCTTCACCGAGCCACCGCTGCCGCCATCGACCGAATTGACCCGGACGAAGGCGCCCACGTTGTTCAGTGCGCCGATCACTTTGCCGCCCGAGGCAGCCGATGCGGTCTGTACCTGGGAGCCACCGCCAATGGTTCCGCTTTCCGCTTCGTATTTGGTGGAAGCCGACAGCGCCATGTTATTCGCCTGTTCCGATGCATTGACCGGCAGGGCCCCGCTTTGCAAAACATTGCGTTTGCAGGAATATATACCAAGCGCAAGCAAGGCAAAACAGACCAAACGCATCAGGATTTTATTCCATTTTTTCATAACGAGTGATAATTTAATTGTGACTGAAATTGATTCCTTTTTTATATTCTATCTCAATGCAGGTATTGGGTAAGATAAAAAACGACATCAATCTTTTTTCAGCAAAGGCATCCATCGCTTGTATTCAGCAGAGGCTTTGGGGTTATATCCTGTAAACAGATCGGATCTTAAATAATCAGCTGATTCATCGAAATAGCATTCCATCTGCACCCAGCTTTTATTTTCTTTAAGCCATGGGTAAACGAAATTGATGTATAGCGGGTTGTCGCCGCCGCTGGCGGAATTTGCAGTGGCGATCCCCCATTCAGGAAGACAGAATTTTTTGTTGTGCCGTTTGGTAAAATCAAGCCACCAGTTCCAGCCATATTCACTGTCTCTGTGGCGGGCTATGTTAGCATCGTTGGTATATCCCGGCCACCAGTCGTAAGTTCCGGCCAATTCTCGAATCGAAACATCCAGATGTTCGAACGTTTGAACGGAACAAGGCGAGCGCGGCAGACATTGAGAGGGAGTTCCGGCGATATCGGCAGGGATTCGATGCACAGCCGTTTTTGGGAGGTGGCCGATGAAACTTCGAAAGCTCCAGTCGTAAGCATCAAGGCCGATCAGGTCAACATATTCATCCCCGGGATAGAATAAGGTTGCATCTTCTGTTCCTGTTTGCCCGGCGCCCTCATTGGGATTAAAGATGATCCGGAACGAGGTGGAAGCTTTCCGCAGAGAGATGACCGCATTGATAAAAGCCTTTTTCCAATGTTCGGCATTATCTGGCGTCGCTTTGAAATACCAGTCATTCAGATTCATTTCCCATCCGATCCTGATATATGCGTTCGGATATTTTGCAGCCACCGACTTGCCGAACTTTTCCCATTCGGCGTTGTAGTTTCCTGCATACGCATCATCCAGGTTTCCATCTTCCGGCCACAGCGGCATGGCAATATTCAACGTTCCTTTAAAACCCACTGGAATACGCTCATCGTCCATGAACCATGTATTCTGCAGCGCTTCCCAGGATTCCCTGCTGGGTGCAACAGCAATCACAGCCACCTCTGCTCCCCTGCTTTGTTCCCAGCTTGTAACCACAGCGGCCCGATGCATTGCAAAAAGACCGGATTCAAATATCATCTCATTGAAGGGTATTATTTTGGCCGGCGGCGGATCATCGTCAATAGCTTCTTTCTTTGACGTAGAGCAGTCTGCGAAAAACAGCCCGAAAAAAACAATTAAAGCACAATGCCTGCTGAACATGTTTTATGTATTTTATAGATTTTTTATTGATGCCATCTTTTGCGTGAACAGTTTCCACTGGCGCGGGTCATTTCCCGAGATTTGAATTTGCGGGCAGGGTTTTAACAACGTTCATCACCGGGTCGTCCGCGGCAAACTGCTTGCTGCATCCATCCTGAACGTTCTTAACCAGGTAAGAGGCCAAAGCCGCTCCTGCGCCGTTTTCCAGGTAATGATCTAATTTGCTTTTCATTATTTCGGCGCGGCCTTCTTTGTCACTGAAACAACCGTTGGCAACTCCTCCCTCAACGCTGATATCTTCTACTATCAGCACTTTGTTCAGTTCGTTCATGGCCTGCAGGCAATCGGCAAACGACCATCCTTCCACGACGTCCTGATCAGACTCGTGCAGGGTTCCGACGTCGATGTAATTGCTGTTATGTATAGTTTCGAATCCGTCTTTCCCATCATAGGCCCAGTTGGCCCAGGCGCCCGTAGCAACGAGGTGATTGGGGTCTGCGTCTTTAAGCTCTTTAGCCACATCGTTGTAAAAGGATTTGATATCGTCCACAGGTGCATTCCACATAGTGGGCTCATTGAGCATTTCCCACATTCCTATGGCAGGGGAATTTTTATAGGTGGATGCCATGTCTTTCACATATGTAAGGAAGTCGCCGCGGAAGCCGGATGTGTACCATTCCTCGTTTTTTTCCACGTCGTCTCCGCAGGAACTATTTTGATCGCTCAATACAAGAATAAGTTTTATGTTATTCTTTTCTGCAGCCTTAATGATCCTGTCGGTCCGGTCTTTGCTTCCGGGGAAGGCCCATGTTCTTACCAGCACATTGGCCGGCAGGGAGGCAAACAATGCATCTGTTTCTTCATCGCTGAATGTTTCGCTGACTGATCCGCAACCGCTCAGTGCAATACTGTTGATCCCTGCGCACTGGTAAGCGGAGCCGTTAAGCATCAGCTTATTTGCTTTCCGGTAAAGAAAGCCTTCCGTGAATTTAAAAAAGTGATCCCTGATGGCATCAACATCTATAACGACCATGGTAATGCTGTTGTTGTCACTTATCGTATATGCGGTGGGGTTAGAAATACCAACAGCCAGCACCAGTTTCTTTCCTGTATACGACAGATCATTCATCAGCATTGCAGAATCCACAGACAAATAAAAAGTTGCGTTGTTTGAATGGGTAACCGAAACCTGCGCAGGCAGGGAATAGGTATTTTCGGGCAGGGCTACAGCATTGGGGAGTGTGCCCGAGGATATAAAGTTGTTTGTTTCATCATTGCGTGCAACCACATCAACTGTAAAATCTTTTACCTGCTCTGTTCCGGAGCAGCTCACGCCAAGCATTATATTAATTTTGCCATTGTCAGGCTTAATATTATACGTCAATGCTCCTCCACCGGAAGGGACGGCATACATATTATTCAGCCCACCGGAAGAAATGGCCTGCGGCATATAGATATATGCATCTCCATAAATCAGCGTTTCTCTTTTACATGCTTTAAACAGGAATCCGGCGCATATGGCAATAATAAGAATGCAATATTTTATTTTTATAAGATCTTTCATTGATGTAAAATTTATTAGTGACACTCAATAACCTTCATTCTGAGACATCGTTCCATTGGAATTCATAATCTCGTTACGCGAGAATGGGAAGCGGTAATTTCTTTCCATAAATACACGTTCTGCCACATTGGTTGTTGTGTATTGGTAATTACCTGAACCATCCTTCGTTATTTTCACTCCGCTGATGGGTTGATTTAAAACTGTTGCCGCATCTTTCCAACGCAACAGATCCCAATACCTGTGATCTTCAAATGCCAGCTCAACGCGGCGTTCATGTTTAACAGCATTTCTGAATTCTCCTTTATCTGCGGTCGTTACCGCCGGCAGGTTAATGCTGGCGCCCCGGCGCACCTGTGTCAATGCCTGGCGCGCGGTGAGCGTATAACCATCCGGCAGCCCGTCAGGTCCGTAAGCTTCGTTCATTGCTTCGGCATAATTAAGCAGGGCTTCAGTATATCTGAAAACGATCCATTGATGTTGTGTAGCGGCTCCCTGTACCAGATTTAGCTCATCAGTAAGAAATTTCTTAAGATAATAACCTGTTCTGCTGGTGTTTTTTTTGTTCATATCGTCAGATCCGCCTGGCGCCTCGTTGATTTCCCTTCCGTTCCACCAGCTTCCGTTCACCACTATTGAAGCCTGGAGCCGGGGGTCCCTGTTCGCATAGGGATCTGCCGGATCTGGTGTTCCGGTGTACTCATAAGCAGACACCAGGTTTTGAGTGGGTGTTATGCCGCTCTTCCCTCCCGGCGTGGAAATAGGGTAGTTGTTCATTTCTGCGTCGTTATTATCTGGCCGCCGGACAGCGAAAATGACTTCCGGCGACTGAACAGGATTGTTGCCTGCAAACAGATCCCCGTAATCCCTGTTTTCAGGAATGGTGTACCCTTTTGCATCGATCAGCGCCCGTGCCGCGCTTGCTGCCTTCTGCCATTTAACAACATCGCTGCCCGGATTATTAAGCGGGCTGGCGGCATACAGCAATACCCTTGCTTTAATAGCGAGCGCTGTAACCCGGTCGAATCTTCCATCCTGGTTGGCAAAGCCATCTGAAGTTTTCCAATCTTCCTGCAATTCGTTGATATAGGAGTCTATCAGGTTAACGATATATTGCACTACGTCGTCATAAGAGGAACGGGGTATCTTTCCGGGATCAGGATCTTTGTCGAGCGTAGAATCAACAATGGGCACCCCACCATACATTTTGATGAGCTCACCGTAGTAATACGCTTTTGCGATCTGGGCTTCAGCACGATACCATTTCAATGTGGTTAAATCTCTTTGGTAGCCGTTTGCATCTCTTACCGTGTCACGGTTAAGCGCCATCAGCGCTTCTCCGTTCTTTGCATAATCCAAAAAGAAATTAGCGGCTCTTATTCCTTCATAATAATCGTTGTAGAGGTAAGCCAGCGGATTAATATCTGCATTTATGACCCCTCTGTTAAAGAAATAAACATTTCCCGAGGGAGAGGTTTGCTGCGCCTCATCTGATATCGCAGCCAGCATATTATTGTCCAGCACCTGGAAGCCGTAGTTGATGGGAGTGTAAAAAGCGGCTGCAAACGCCCATATTGTTCCTCTGTTGGTGGCAAGCTCTCCGGGTGTCATTTCTGTATCTATGCGGGTATTCAAAAAACTTTTTTTACAACCTGCTGATAGCAGCGTAACCAGTAACAGTGCTGATATTTTATGCTTTATTTTCATTGTCGCTCTGTTTTAGAATTAAAAAGTCAGGCTGATGCCTACATAAAGAGAAGAAAGAGATGGGTACCCGTATCCCGATTCAGGATCCATATCATAGTCTTTTAAAAGTTTGCTGAATGTGACCGGATTAACCGCATTAAGAAAAATCCTGCATTTGGATATGCCGGCATTTTTGAGAATGCTGTACGCCAGGTCATAACCCAATTCCACATTCTTTATCCTCAGGTAATTATTCTTTCTTATCCAGAAACTGCTATTCGTATAATTATTTTCATTGCTTTGCGCGGTTAAGCGTGGATAGGTGGCTGCGGCCCTCGTATCAATATGCTGTTCCGGGTAATACGCCCATGCGTTAAGTGCATTTTCATAGGCATTGCCGTTGTTGACAAAGGCAATGAACTGCGCAGGATAGTTCAACAGGTTAACCGAAGCGCCTGCCGCTCCCTGGAAGAGTATACTGAAATCGAAGCCTTTGTATGCAGCCTGTGCCCCAAAGCTGTATCCCCATGTGGGATAAGCAGGATTGCCTATTTTGGTAACATCAGTCTGATCAACAAGCCCATTTCCATCCAGATCTTTATAACGGATATCGCCTGGTTTCACCGCGCCAAACAGCGGTGCGGCAATTCCTTCTTTTAAAGTTCCGTCGGGATTGAAATCTTCCGTTTGATAAAATCCCTGCGCCTGCAATCCTATCTGCGTTCCGAATGATCGGCCGGTATAAGCATTGTAAGCAAACGCAGGCGCCACTTCTCCCATATAATCAATTGTATTCTTTGCGCAGAACAGCATGCCATGCACGGAATAATTAAAATCCCCGATCCTGTCTGCGTATATTGAACTCAACTCAAAACCTTTATTGGTCATCTTACCTATATTATCCAGATAATTATTATATCCGTAATAATTCATTTGCGAATTCTTCTTCGTAAGGATCCTGCTGCGCTTATCCACAAAGAAATCGGCGGTCAACTGCAGCTTTTTAAATAATCCCACTTCTATTCCTGCATTATATTTCAGGCTTTGTTCAGCAAATACATTTGGGTTGGCAATAAACAATGGCCGCATAGCGCTCTGGCCGGAAAACGGTGCGCTCACCCCGGTGTAATACGGCGTATTCCACGAATAATATTGCTGGTACAGGTAACGCCCGTTGGAATAGAATCCTGTCTGGTCCGTTGCATTGGTGTTCATTTCGGCTGATGTGCCTGCGGAAGCCCTCAGTTTCAGCAGGCTTATCTTATCATTGTTTTTCAGGAAACTTTCGTTCGATATTATCCATGCAGCGGATAACGTGGGATAAAAACCAAAGTGGTGGCCGGGAGCGTAGGCATCACTTCCAAAATAAGAGAAGCCCAGTTCGCCGACATAACGTGAATCATATGAATAATTCACCCTTCCGCTGTAGTTCATCCAGTGCTGCCTGTATGCATACAGGCCTTCGCTCTGAAGGTCCGAAATATGAAAATTGACTGCAGAATTGATGGTGTGCTTTCCAAAACTGTTTTCATATCCCAAAGCCAGGATGCCCTGCATCCATTGATCCATTCCCCCTGTTCCATAATCGCTTGCCACGATGCTTGTGGTCTGGTCGGTAGTGGTGGGTATGCCATTGAAATAACGGGCATAATTCCTGGTCTTGCTGTAAGTGCTTACAGAGCGCACATAAAAGGAAAAACCTTCCTGCAGGTAAAGCCCTTTGGCAATGAAATCCAATCTTTCCCTGAAACGGAAATTACTTTGCAGCATGCGTGCCCTCGAAGAGGACCAGCCCAATCCCTTGACAGAGCCCACCGGGTTGTTAGGATATAATGCTGTTCCTGAATAATTGCTTTCCTCACCTTTAACCAGGGTGTCGTATACCGGGTAAATATTGGAAGGATACCGGGCAAGGTCGTCCATGATTGACAAATAATTCGGCTGCTTCCGGTTCTCCAATCTTGCACCGATATCTATTTTTGATTCAACCACTTTGAAAAGATTGAAGTCAAGGTTGCCTCTTATATTAAAATGCTGCATTATCTGGTTGGAGGTCTGATCGGTGTTTTTCACATTGTACAGTCCCTGCTGATCTGCATATCCCAGCACAACATTGTATTTCCCTTTTTCCGATCCGCCGTTAAATGTCACATCGGCATTGCTGTACAGCCCCTGGTTTTTCAGCGCCTGGCTGTACCAGTCCACATCAGGAGCCGTTCCGTTTTGATAAGACTGCAACTGGCTCTCTGAATAATAAGGTGTCCATGCGCCGTTATCGTTGCTGACAGCCTGGTTGTAAAGCGATGCAAAATGATAGGCATCCAGTGGCTTGAGTATATTAACAGGTTGCTGAATACCAGATCGTACCTGCACGGAGGTTGTTGACTTACCGATGTCACCGCGCTTTGTTTCTAACCATATCACACCGTTGGCGCCTCTCATACCAAAAGTGGCCAATGCGGCTGCGTCTTTCAATACAGATACCGATGCTATTTCAGATGCGGAGAGATAGCTTACATAATCGGGGGTCACTTCAAATCCGTCTACAAATATTTTTGCTGAATTGGCATAACCCAATCCATAGCTTCCTATACCGCGGATAAACATTTGCGGATTATCGTTGCCCGGCGTGCCATTTCCCTGGATAACAAACAAACCGGGAAGCTGTCCCGATAATGTGTTATACAGGTTGGGCATTGTTGTGCCGTTCAGTGTATGTCCTGCTACAGTAGATACAGCTGCGGTGTTGGTCACAGAGTCTGCAGTGAATAATCTTCCGGGTATGACGGTTTTTATATATGCCGTATCATCTGTTAACTGTTCAGCATTTTTATGCTGTGCCAAAGCCCACATGCATGAAAATGACAGGAGCATGGTCAGCGTTCTTTTTTTTCTATATTGATTCATTTGCTGGATAATTAATTTTGAGATAGAATATTATCATTAGTAACCGGGATTCTGGACAATAATTCCTTTGTTCACTTCAAATTGCGGAAAGGGCTCCAGGTACATTTTGGGATTCCAGTATCCTACATTTGTAGGTGCGTCCCAATACGACACTAAATTTTCTTTGAAGTTGGGCTCGGAATTCTGCACCTGGAACTGGAGCTCGCGGAACTGTCCTCCAATGATGCCATTAGCTATATCGGGATGTTTCCAGTGCTTTACATCAAAGTAGCGTTGGTTTTCTCCTACAAATTCAATGGCCTTTTCTCTCCAGATGATTTTGCGAAGCTTGCTTTGATCTGTTTCCGTAATAGAAGGCAGCCCGGCCCTGTTATGCACTGCGTTCAGATTTTCGAGCGCTTTGACGGCATTGCCTGATTCATTATAGGCTTCTGCAAGATTTAGGTAGGTTTCGGCCAGCCTGAACAATGGGGGTTCGAACCACATACGGCTTCCTGCCTTATAATAGAATTTAGCCGGGGCGCCGCAACCTCTTCCTGCATCCACTGTAGCAGGAAATGCGTTGTCCCAGGTATAGTTGCCCACCCATTTTCCCCAGCCGGCGCCTATGGTCCAGCCCGGATCGCCAGGATTGTTCAGCGTACCGAGCCCCGGCACTACATAGTCGAGACGGAAGCGGGCTTCCATGTTATTGATATTGCTGATCCATTGCGATGCGGGAAGCGGAGCAGGATCGCCGATTTTCGGCCAAACAGGATTTGTGCCGTCTTTGGTATAGTAATTTTCAAGAAAATTCGTAAGCAACCCAACCAGTTCTGTCTCCCACTGTGAATCAGAAAGATAGTCTGTGGCATTGTAATAGATACAGATATTACTCATATCCTCATCAACTTTATAAGCCAGAAGGACTTCCTTGTTTCCCGGCACCGAAGTTGCAGTGCCGTAATCATTTATTGCATTGGGATTGGGATGGCCGGCGCCGCCGCCACCGGTGTTGATGAGGAAGTAACCGTTTGCAGTGGCCCAGTTCAGCACCGCTTCGTTTGCCTGTATGGCTTTATCCCAGCGTGCATTGTCCTGGCTTCCGAAACAGATCATTTTATTGTTCTCTCCGAAATTGAGATAAGGCGTGGATGAATTAAACAGGGGGCGTGCCGCGAACTGCAAGGTTCTTGCTTTCATAGCCAGAGCGGCGCCTTTTGTGAACCGTCCATAATATTGTGCAGGCCATGAATCGGGCAGGCCGGCAATGGCTTCATCACAAAGCCCGAGTATATAATCCAGTGTTTCCTGCAGTGATGAGCGGGGAATATTCATTTCATCATTGGGCAGGAACGACTTGGTGACAATCGGAACGCCGCCATACCGGTAGAACATACCCATATAACGGTAAGCAATAAGTGCAGTGCATTCCGCCTTAATGTATTGCTTCATCTCGTCTGTCATATCGGGTACTTTGTCAATATTTTCTTTAACCAGGAAACTCCCCCTTATGCTCGACCATGTTGCGGGAAAATCATCGGCTCCTGCCGGGCATCCGTCAACTTCTGTGGTGCGCGGACCGGACTCAACCATGGAGTAAGTGCCATGCCAGTTCCAGCCACGGGACCGTTCACCGCACAAGGAGCCCAATGCACCATGCCAGGCACCCCAGCCACCGGGCCAGCCATGGATCAATGCGCTTCTGTAAGCGCTGAAAAGTGTGGCCTCCGCATTTTTTGTTGAAGAATAAATCTTGCTTAAATCCACTGTACCAGCGGTTTCGGGCATTTCCAGGAAATCACGTTTGCAAGATGCAAGCCCTATAAAAGCGAATATGATAATTATAAATGCTTTGAATTTGCGGTTCATTGTTTTTACTATTTTAGAATTGCACGTTAAAACCGAAATTAAATGTCCTGATAAGCGGGAAAATATATTTACTCCTTTCATCCGGCGTTTCGGGATCTATCCCTATGTCTGACAGGTTATTTTTAAATGTGTAAATATTATTTCCGTTAGCATATGCTCTTAAGGAACTTATACCCAGGCGTTTTATCAATTTTCCTTTGGGAAGGAAAGTGTAAGCGATCTCAATATTTTTTAATCTGAAGAAGTCGGTGGACCGCATCCAGAAATCGCTTTTAAGAAAATCATTGTCTGTATAGCTGTAATTATACGTAGCCCTGGGATAAGTTATTTTCGCTCCTGATGCTGCTTTTTCAGGCGTCCACCTTCCATCATACATCCATTGCCAGGCGTTGCCACCACCGAGGATGTAAGGAATGACAAAACCATCGGGCATATAGAAGGAGCCATTTTTTGATCCGTTAAACAATGCTCTTATTTCAAATCCCTTATAATCCGCTCCCAGCTTAAGACCAAACTGGTATTCGGGAAAATTCGGAAATCCTATGGGCGCCACATCTTTATTATCGATAAGCCCGTCGCCATTGATATCGATATACCTGATATCGCCAAGGGTTGCTTTATTGCTGGTGTACGTATTGTAAGGACGGTTGTTCAATTCCTCCTGTGTATTGAAAAAGCCATCACTGTGCAATCCAAAACGTTGCCCGATGGCCTTTCCTGTTTCGTTCATCCAATCGTAGGGATTCGGCGCTTCCGCCTTATATATAACTTTGTTTTTAGTGTGGGTAAGGTGCCCTTCGATGAAGTATCCAAAATTGTTGATGCGGTCCTTCCAGCTTAAAACGATTTCATAACCTTTGTTCTGGGTTTCTCCTACATTGGCCGGAGGAACAGATGATGAAGGCACTCCGTAAATACCCGGAATAATTCCAAGCGTTGTCAGGATATTGCTCCTGCTTTCGAAAAACCAGTCATAATTGAAGCTGAGCCTGTTGTCGAAAAATATAGACTCAACGCCTATATCCGTTTTCTTTGCTTTCTCCCATGTGATATCGGGGTTGCCTATAGCTCCTTCGTTTGCGCCCGGATAGTAAGCATTGGGAGAACTGCCATTGGACGTGCCCAGATAATAACCACCTTCGTTGAGATTATAAGTGTTAGGCAGGTAGAGATAACGTCGGCCGGTGCTTCCCAGCAGATCGTTACCCACTTCTCCGTACGATGCCCTTATCTTCAGGAAAGAAAGAATGTCATTTTTAGGAAAGAATGGCTCAAGCGTCGGCACCCAGCCGGCGGAAACGGCTGGAAACAGGCCGAAGCGGTGACCTTTTGCAAATTGTTCCGTGCCGTTGTAGCCCACATTGACTTCAGCCATGTACCTGTCGGCATAATTGTAGGCAAGGCGCCCAACCAGTCCCATCACCCCTGAAGGAGTATGAAAATTATCTCCCGGCATCGTGTACTTGGAAGCTTTCCCCAAAACAAGCGCCTGGACATTATGCTTATCGAAAGCGTTTTCATAATTAATGCCCGCATCTGCATAGAATTTATTCCAGTTGGAATAACCGTAAGAATTGAAAACAGCATTTCCCCTGCTTCCGCCGAAATATTCAATAATATTAGGATCGTCCAGGTTTCTTTGCGCGGTATATATGGGCAATGAGGGATTGATGGACACATATTTATTGTAATTGTCCTGGTAGTTCAACGTGCCCGTGAGGCGAAGCCCTTTGGTTATATAAGGCATTTGATAGTTAAGCTTCAGCGTATTGTCCAGCAGGTTATTGTAGATATATCCCGCACCGCTGTTCAGAAAGTAATACATCGTGTTCTGGCCGCCTTTGCTGTCGTTGATGATCGTAGCCAGTGGATTCTGTGCGCTGCCACGGGCGCCGGCAAGGGTGGAAACCAGGTGACCATCCCTGATGCCGATGCTTTGTATGGGGTTACCTTCCATAACAAGCTGCATGATGCCGAAATAGCGGCCGTCCAGATCATAGGGATCAGAAGCGGTGCCGGGTCCCTGCATGGCGCCAAACTGCCCGGCCAGGTTAAGGGAGATCGTCAGGTTCTTAACAACATCAATGTCAAAATTCGATCTGAAATTGTAGCGCCTGAAACTGGATTTGGTGTCGGCATCATAATATTTCACAGCATTGGTAATGCTTTCCTGATTAAAGAAACCAAAGGAGGTAAAATATTTCACACGTTCTGTACCCCCGGAAACATTCAGGTTCAGTTGGGTCTGGGGCCCGTAATGTCCAAAAAGTTCTTTGTAAGGATCTTCACTGCCATAGTACAATGCAGGGCTTGCATTCAATTGGGCTTTCTGTTGATCGGTCAGTTGCGTCATGCCGGCCACTTCCTCCGGTGTGAAATCCCGGTTATTTTTCAGCTTCCATAGATCCTCATCGCTGAACAGGAATGCAGCAAGTCCCGAGGTGCCATCGTAACTGCTCATATCATTTTTTATTCCCTCATTGCGCATGTAAGCCCAATCGTAGGAAGACAGTCCTTTTTGCAGCATGCTTGCCTGCGTTATTCCATAATTAGCTGTAAGGCCGACCTTCGGTTTTCCGGAATGTCCCCTTTTGGTGGTAACGATGATGACACCATTTGCGGCCCTGATACCATACACTGCGGTGGATGCAGCATCTTTCAATACACTGATGCTTAAAATTTCGTTGGGGTCTATGGCATTCAATTCGATGAAGGCCTGTTCTGCCGCCTGTTCCACACCGTCAATAACGATAAGGGGATTGGAATTTCCGTAGGTAGCAATACCCCGTATCTTAATATCGGTCTGGTTCCTTCCGGCTTCACCGGTGGCCTGCAAGCCGTTGACACCGGGAACCACTCCAACCAATGCGTTGGTGATATTGGCAACAGGGCTGGAAACAATTTCTTTCCCCTCTATGGTTGATATAGCTCCTGTGACATTGATCTTTTTCTGCCTGGCAAATGCCGTGACGACAACATCCTGCAGTTGGGCTATATTTCCCTCCAGAATTATATTGAAATGTCTTTTACCTTTTGTATCCACATCCTGGCTGGTATAACCTACAGACGATATGATGATAATCGCATTCTCCGAAACGGTCATAGCGAAATTTCCCTCAACATCAGTGGTGACGCCATTGCCCGCTGTACCTTTTTCAATCACATTGGCGCCTGCCACCGGGTTGCCGTTAATATCCTGCACGCGACCGGTGATTTTTTTTCTCTGCTGCTGAAATATCGTCGTGCCGGCGTCATGCCCGTACGCTTTGGCATCAACGCTTACCGCACCGGCACTGTGCCGCAGGAAATGTCCAGTTTTTGCGTATGAGTGATAAACAGGCGCGCATAAAAAGAACAGCGCCACTGTCATAACCGGCAATTTTGTTATGAGATATAATTTGAGATTATCAACTGATTCATTCATACTTATAATATTGTGGGTTTATACACATCTTCTTATTGCTGTATTTTTCAGTTTTAGCCTACACTTTGATTGTGGCCCCTGCAGTTTCCTGTGTAATAATGGCTGCTATTATTTTCCGGTAGCCACGCCAATGATTACCACTGAACCGAACACCACAACGGTGATCGGGCTGTGTTGCAATTAATATCGAGGTTATGGAAACTGATTCTTAAATATAGCTGTTGGCCGATAAGCTGCTTTCGCATTATGTTTTTGTAAAAGGCGGCAAAAGCTGTAAACAGGGCATGTGCCGACTCAAGCAAGCATCTCATAAGAAGTCGTTTTGTTAAATAATTTTTATTAATCCAAATCTATTCCTGACTTATAAAAATTCCTTTCACGGTATTGGCAGGCTTTTGAACAATATTATCTTATTATATAATACGGCTTAGGGTAAATGAAAGATTAGATGAAATGGCATAAGGAAAATCATCCGATTTATTGCTGTATTCCCATGCATGGCCCTGTAAAGCCTGGCCCAGGCGGGAAACCGGCTGTCTTCAAAACAGCGGCTGTAATAGCAGAATTCAGTCAGTTTATTTTTCAGGCATCGATCTTTTCTGGGAGTCTACAGGTCGTATCTAATTACAGTGGCGATAGTGGTCTGGGACATCAATTGATAATCAACTATTTACTCGCTGGCCCGAAGCCAGTTCTCCGGCTCGCCTGCCTATTTAATATTTGTTTTCTCAAATCTTAATTCGGGCAAAACAATTTTTATCTCATTATCATTTTCCTCGCCTTTCCAGTAAACGATGAAGTTTACCCCGGCTTCCTTTAATTCAAAACCATTCTTCCTGATTGCCGAAAGTTTATCAAGAAATTTTTTCGAGAACTTTAAAACTAATTCGTCTCTGCTGTTCCTGCAACCCTCCTCCGAAACTTTTAGTGAATCTCCGCTTGTCAATTCATTTACACGCCTTTGTATATATTCAAAATATCCGAGGTTCAAATCTTTATGAGATAGGTGCAACACCAGTCCATCTGGCGGCTGAAATGTGTTTGTATTCTCAATTCTCTCCAACTCTTCCGCACTGATCTCGTCAAGATAATTTCCATTCAGGTGAATAACGAGCTTTCGCCTGGCCCGTGTCATGGCAACATAAAGCTGACGCTTCTTCTCATTAATACTTACATCAAAGTTTTCAAGAAGAAGAAACACATTGTCAAATTCCTTTCCTTTTGCTTTATGAATGGTCGAAACGAAAACCATTTCTCCGCCTTCGCCCATAAAATCTTCAACCCGGGATTCCCGTATAAAGACCTCCAGGTCAGATTTATATTTCTTTCTCGTATTTGCCGCCTCAAAATCCTTAATCAGGGCATTACAGATTTCAAATTTTGAAGCACCCTTAAATCTGTCAATCAATTTACGCTTTGCGTTATCCCAAACATCATCACTGATTGTAAATTGTTCCTCATCCAAATTCAGTTCGTTCAAAAAGTAGCGAACTTCTGCAAGATTGAACAAACTAAAACTGTCATTTGACTGAATCAACTTCGATTGCAGTCCATTTTTTGTAAGAAGACCCGCAACCTGAAATGCTTCCTCATTTTTCTGGGTAAGAACACATGTAGTTCCTGAAAGACCGGTAGCAATAATATCTTCGACTAACGGAGTAATAAGGTTTCCATTTTTATAACGAACAATTTTTATCTCCCCATTATCCGTTTGATTGGCTTCAATCGGAATTTGCTTTATCCTTCCTTCAATTGTTCTTACAAACTGGTTGCTGAAAGAAACCAAATTGCTTCTACTCCTGTAGTTCTTTACCAATTCATATTTAGTTGCGTTTCTCTCGGTAATAAAGCCCTCTAAATATTTCGAATTTGCGCCACGCCATTCGTAAATGTTCTGGTCATCATCTCCAACAGCAATCACTCTCATTTCCTCATTTTTATCCATTAGCACTTGTATCAACTTAAATTCATCTTCGTCCATGTCCTGGGCCTCATCGATCACCAAAACAGTTTTTGTAACTCTGCTTACTTCAACTTCATTGTTTTCTATTTTATCTACTGTTGACTTAATGATTGCATCAGCCTTTTCGAGCGTTCCAACCTTTCCCAGCAAATCGAAGCAGTAAGAATGAAATGTCTTGATATCGATGAAGTTGGCTGCATTTCCAATAAGCTCAATCAGCCGCTTTTTAAATTCAGTAGCTGCTGCTCTTGAAAATGTCACCATAAGTAATTGTTCGTGCTTCACATCTTCCATCAACAGAAGCGATGCAAGCTTGTGCACTAAAACCTTCGTCTTGCCACTTCCGGGGCCCGCCGCTACTACAATGTACTTTGATTGCTTATCGTCAATGACTTTCCGTTGAACATCGGACAGGGATTCGAAAAGCTGCCTGTACTTTTGGGGAGTAATGTTTCTCCTGATCTCCGATTCTCTTGAACCGGGAAAATATTTTTTCAGGAAAGAGGAGAAATTTAACTGGAAGTAGTCATCAACAAATCTTAAAGCGCCTGCATAATCATCCACCATTTTCTTTGCATACTCTCCCACAATGTGAATTTGCTGAATCCTATGATCATAATATTGGCTCAATTTCTGATAGTCCTGTTCTTTATACCGAACTCTTGGGTTTTGCTCAATCCGGTCAATGGCAAGTTTGTTGTATGTCACCAGAAAGCCACCCTCAATTTTAATGGCTTCTATTCTTGAAAGATAAAACAATGAATCTTCAATGTCTTCAATTGTTGGCTTTATTTCAAACAACTGAATCTGCCTGTTAAATGCTTCCTGCAATTCAAGAATCGAAAAGTCGACTAAAATTTCTTCTTTCTGAGGTTCTGCTTTTTCTTCAACCGTCAAACTTTTGTCAAACAGGTAATTCACAATAAACTCTGTTAAAATGTGCCGCTTATTAATTCTTTTTTCCAGTTCTTCATCGGTCTGGCAGCTAATTGCTACAATATGATTCTTTGAATAATCCTTATTATGCCGTTTAATCCAATTCTTGATCGCCCAAAAATTGATAATGGTCTTTATCTTGTTCGGTGTAACATCCTTACAACCGGTTTCCTCGGCTTGTTCATTCAGTTCTTTAATGTGAAATGTTTTTTCGGTCTCCCCAAAAAGAGGAGCAAGAAAGTTCTCGATCCTCCCATAACATTTAGCAATTTCAATAGAACTTTTCTTCGTTGCCCCGCGCTTTATGAATGCCTGCAGATCCATAGCATCTCCCAGTATTTTTTCATCACGCAGAAGATTCACAACCGAAATAACATTCCTGATTTCAATCCCCAGATGATCGGAGATGTAATCAACTCTTGATTCTGCTTCGTCCTGCGAAGATTGCTTTCTGCTCTTGCTTGAGAACAGCGATCTTACTATCCGTGTTGCAGTAATTTTTTGATCTTCACTAAATTTCTGTGAGCCCATTATCTGCTCAATGGCCTCCTGGGCGTTTTTGGAGAGTATACTATTGGCAAAAACTCTCGGCATGTTTTGCTTGCGCTTCAAATAACCAGCTTCTTCAAGTGCGGCAATTGCAGTGGTTACCCTTGTTTCAATTTCTTTCAGGTTATCATCCCAGCCAGCGTATCGTGCGATCTCTAAAGCGGATTTTTGAACGCTCGATCTGAACTTAGTAATAAACTTTATCGCTTTCCAGATTTGTTGTATCTCATTTATATTGAGCTTGGTTTGGTTAAGCAAAATGAAATGTTTTCCCAAATCTTCTTCGTTAAAAAGAATGTAACAAGCGGCAGTAATATTTTCATCCCGGCCCGCCCTGCCTGCTTCCTGAACATAGTTTTCAAGTGAATCAGAAATTTCATAGTGAATTACCATCCCTACATTCTTTTTGTCCACTCCCATCCCAAAAGCAGAAGTCGCAACCATTATCTGAACATCACCTGCTATGAAAGCATTTTGGCTTTCGGTTTTCTCCTGGCTTTCCATTTTACCATGAAACGCCCGGACATTGTAACCATCTTCCGCCAGCCTGTTTGCAAGCTGTTCTGCCCGCCTCGTCCGTGAAACATAAATAATCGTCGGGCAATCCCTTTCGTCAATTAAGTCACGAACAGCGTTATATTTTTCTTCATCATCTCCTTTTTCAAAAACCTGATAATGCAGATTTGTCCTTGTGGCTCTAGAGGGAAATATTTCCAGCTTAATTCCTAATTTGTCTTTAAAGTACGCACAAACATCTTCAATGACTTTTTGTTTTGCTGTTGCGGTAAAGCATGAAACAGGAATTTGGTCTTCCAGATTTTTATTTTCCTGAAGCGATTTAATAAAATCACCAATATATAAATAATCAACTCTAAAATCCTGTCCCCAGGAAGAGAAACAATGTGCCTCATCAATTACGAAACGAACAACCTTTCTTCCCAATAGTAATTTCTCGATGGTTATTGAACGAAGTGATTCAGGGGATATGTAAAGGATCGAAGCAGAACCATCCCGGACCCTTTCAATGGATTTAGCTCTTTCAACCGGATCAAGCAAACCGTTTATGGTAACCGCATCAGTAATTCCATTTTTTTCAAGATTGTCAACCTGGTCCTTCATCAATGACTGTAATGGCGAAATCACAACCGTCAGGCCTCTTGTATTTTCACCACTCATCAATGCAGGAACCTGAAATGTAATTGACTTGCCGCCACCGGTCGGAAACACGGCCAGGATCGATTTGTTGTCAACTGCTGCCTGAACCGCATTCTCCTGAAGCGGCTCGCCTGCATAAGCTCTGTAAGAATTAAACCCGAAATATGTTTTAAGCGCTTTGCGTATGTCTAACGCACGGTCACAATACTCACAACCCGTTAAACATTGATTGCTCCTTAGCAAAAACATTATTCTCTCAACCCCGGGATAATTTATCAGCACCCATCGTGGTGTAATTGAATAACGATTATTGCAATCGACCAGCGCCAAACAGTAAGCCAATTCAATAGGATATTCTGAAATAATTTTTGTCAGGTTCGCATTTTCGCAAATAGAAGCTTTAAATTTTTCTCTTATTAGATTTTCAGCATTTGTTTCATTTGACCCGTATGATATGAAACGAAAGAAAGCGTGGAACTCCGTTTTATTGTTCAGCAACAAATAAAAAATTTTCTTTAGCTTTTCGTCTGCCCGATTAAAAGCAGAAACTTCGTCAAAGAAAAGACCTTCAGCCTTTATAGCATCATTCAGTGGGTTATTGCTTTCTTCCGTCTGTAATTTATCGTCTTTGAGCAAAGAATGATATGGCTTTGAAGGAAAGAGCAACGGAGAAAGAAACAAAGTATCAATGATATTTTCGGGATTTATTCCTGCATCGTTGAGTGCCTTGTTAATATACTTTGCGTCATGATTAAGAATGTTATGCCCGCAAATGAATGCAGTTCCATTTAAAAATTTAATGAAATCAGCAATGGAATTTGAATGAAATGAGTTGCCGTTACTCTTAACACCTCCGATGTCAAGAATGCGTCCACTTTTTGGCTCAATCTCCGTATCAACGAATGCAATTGAGTTCATTTTTTAAACGCCTCCGGATTACCAGGGCAAACCCCTTCTCTTTCATTAATAAGCGGCAGGAGTTCGTATGATTGCCTGGAAATATGCTTATTTTTCATAGTTAAATGGTCAGGTTTAATCTGGCTACAATGATATGAAAAATAATTTAATCAGGATGACACGGGAAAGCCGGGCCTCAACAATCTATTTAATGAACCCTGTCGTTTACCTCTATCCAATAGCCGTCCGGGTCCCTGACAAAGATCTGGCTCACTCCATCCGGCCGCTTCTGTATGGCATTTTTGTTCCCTTGTGAATCATCAAAAGGAATATTGTTTTGCTTCAGCACTTCAATAAACCGGCTTAAAGATTTTACGCTGAAACACACATGCGACAATTCGGGAACTTCGATATTCTTTTTAGCGCCCTGGATCAGGTGAAGCTGTACTCCAGGGCTTATACTGAACCATTTTACGGGTGCGTTTTTAAAAGGCATGGACACGGTGTCCAATTGGAAGATCTTTGTGTAGAAACGCACGCTGCTGTCTATATTTTTTACATAAAAAGCAATGTGGTCCAATATGGGCGCCGGCTTCTCAGATATTTGTGCTGATGCGTTTACGTATATCGCTGCCATCAGCATTAATGTTATCCATTTAATTTTCTTCACCATTATTTTCGTATTTACTGATTTATTTCGAACAAAAATCCTGCCTGCCTGCATCCGCGTGGCCCCACCGCAGAAGAAACGGATCGCACGGCGTGTTCCCTTTTCCGAAATTAGTAAAGGGCGGGCGCAAAACGCTTTCAGAAGAAGAATTATTTAAGTATTCCGCAACTCATCCGGCAAAATCCGCATTTCATAACAACCGTAGCTTTTTTGCAAAAGAGTCATTCGTTATTTTATATCATGAAAATCTTACTGCTACTGCCGCTATATCTTTTTATATCTCTTTCCGGCTCCTCCCAGGCTCCGGTAAAATATACCACCATCCTGGAGCTTGCACCCGGTGAAACCGTAGAAAAGTTTCTATCGTGCTGGTGGCCAGTCGATAACAATGAGCCGGCTTCACTGGTAATACGCCAGCCGAACGGAAAATTATCCCTTATCGAGAGAGGCAAAAGAAGATATGATCTTATACAGGACCAGATACCGGCGAGAGCGGAATGCGACCGGCTCGATCCCTATAAAATTCCGCGGGATTCACACATGAAATTTTCTGAATTAAAAGCCAACGGCCAGTGGCATATCCGATCGGCAAAAAGAGATTACGGCAGCTACGATAAAATAGTATTCATGAAAGAGACCGAACAACGGTTTGTTGCCGTCGTAAGCGCAAGAACAAACAACATCGACGAATATTATTACCTGGATGCGAGCGGCAAAAAAGACAAGCTTGATGGAAAGCCGCAAAATTTTTATACCAATAGCGGGCTTACAAAAGCAGCTATCATGCTATTCCCCAAAACAGCGCTGCCTGCTGAGGCGATCAACAAACTGCCAAGGGAACAGCAGGTTGCCCTTTTTGAGCAAATGAATAAATCATCCGATAAAAAACAGGTATGGACGAGCGATGGCAAAACATATAGTGTAGATAAAAAAAGTAAACTGTTTTTCGATGCTTCCGGGCGCCATTTTATTGAAGCGCCACCGGCGAATACTTTTTATATAGACGGTGAAGCGAATAATAAAAATATCTCCGGGGGCGGCACGCTGGTATTTGTGAATGCGCCGGGAAACAAATGGGCGTATTTCTATGGAATATATCTCACTTTCCAGGACAACACCACTATTAAAGAGGCAATCAGCCCCTATCTGACCGGAGAAGGCGGGAAAGAATATTTGAATTGGTATAAAATAGAACAGGAGGGCAGCAAAGTGGTTCTGAAGCGCGGGCAAAGAGAGTTATAAGAATATATACACGGATTTTAGCTGGTTAACAGCAGCAATCGGCTGGTTTGTCGCAACACATCCTCCTGCGCCGGAAGCGCTCTCTACTTTTGGCTTTTATCGCCATGAAAAAGATAACAGCCACATTATTTGCCTTTTGCGTGCTAATCCTGCATAGCAGGGCACAGACCGATTCAGCAACTGTGTGGACACTGGAGGATTGCCTTAATTATGCCAAACAACATAATATCCAGATCAATTCATTGAAATTGTCGGGCCAGTCGGCGTATGAAGATGTATTGCAGGCGAAAGCATCGCGCCTCCCTTCGATGAACGCCTCTATCACGCAGAATCTTGTAAACAGCAAGAACACCGATCCTGTTGTGGGAGGATTTCAAACGCAGGCAAGCTTCTCGGGGAACTATGGCCTTAATTCCTCCATGACGATCTACAACGGCGGATATATCAAAAACGATATTAAATCAAAAGAACTGGCGCAGGAGTCGGCGAAATTGAATATCGCGGAAGCAGCCAATGACATTACATTGAATATCACGCAGGCGTATCTCAATGTGCTGCTGGTAAAAGAAAATATTGTTTATCTCCGTGAAGTACTCGCGTCGTCCAGGTTACAGCTTAAGCAAGGCAATGACCGCATCAATGCAGGCAGTATTGCAAAAAAAGAATTGCTGCAATTGCAGGCGCAGGCCGCCTCCGACGAATATAATCTCACCGATGCGGAAAACACGCTGCGCAGCAACCTGCTCTCTTTGAGAAATTTATTGCAATTGCCCGCCGGATATAATTTGTCCGTTTACACGCCCGATACGCTGAAAATATTCGAGGCCGCGCCCGCTCTTGAAAATGCCATCCAAATGGCAGAGGCCACCAGGCCCGAAATAGCCATTGGCAAAATCGCCATCGAACGTTCGCAATTGGAAATGAATAAGCTGAAAGCCTACACTTTACCCAGCCTGAGCCTGGGAGCAGGGATCGCCAGCGGCTATTCCAACAACCAGAATTATAAATATTTCAACCAGCTCGACAACAATTTTTACCAGTCATTGGGCCTCACATTAAGCATTCCCATTTATAGTAAAAGAATCAATAAAACGAATATCAACAAACAAAAGATAGAGACGGAAAGATCAAAGCTCGATCTCGACAATACAAGACTCGAATTGAATCAGCAGATAGAACAGGCGTATATCAACATGCAAAATGCGCAGGCGCGCTATGTATCGGCCGCAAAACAGTTCAGGGCCAATGAAGAGAGCGTTGCCATCACCAACCGGCAGTTTGAGCTGGGAAGCGTGAATATGGTAGAATTGCAACAGCAAAAAAATATGTATGTGCAGGCATTGCAGAATTATACCCAGGCGAAATACACAGCGGTTTTATATAATAAGATCTATGCATTTTATACCGGCGCTCCGGTTGATTTAAAATAAACGACGACATGAAAAAAAGAAAATGGATATGGATTGTTTTGCTGATACTCATCGGGGCGATCGCCGGATGGTATTTTCTATTTCACAAAGCAGAATCTCCCATCCTCATTCAAACTAAAAAACCGGCGTATGGCAAGCTCAGCAATACGGTGACGGCTACCGGAACAGTGCAGCCGGTGGACACCGTGGCCGTGGGCACACAGGTATCCGGCACCATTAAAGCAGTGTATGTCGATTTTAATTCAACAGTGAAAAAAGGACAGCTGCTTGCACAGATCGACAAATCGCTGTTGCAGGCACAACTTAGCCAGTATATCGCCAACCTCGGCCAGGCACAGGCCAATCTCACTTACCAGCAAAGTAATTATGAGCGTCAGCGAAAATTGAATGAGGTGGGTGCGGTCAGCCAGTCCGATCTTGAATCGGCAAGATATCAATGGGAAAGCGCCAAAGAAAATGTGAATAGCATCAAAGCGCAGGTCGCTTCTGCACAACGCAATCTCGGTTTTACGGATATTTATTCTCCCATTGATGGCACAGTGCTGTCGAGAAGCGTCAGCGAAGGCCAGACCGTTGCAGCCAGCTTCAGCACCCCGACTTTATTCAGTATCGCAAAGGATTTAACCAAAATGCAGGTGCAGGCATCCGTTGATGAAGCAGATATCGGCAATGTGCAGAAAGGGCAGTCCGTTACATTTACGGTGGATGCTTTTCCTTCCGATACGTTTGCCGGCATAGTGAAAGAAGTGCGGCTGCAGTCATCCGTGTCGGCCAATGTTGTTACGTACACTACGATCATCGAAGCGCCCAACGCAGACAGGAAGCTGAAACCCGGCATGACAGCAAGTGTAGTAATCTACACCAAAGTGCTCAATCATATTCTGCTGGTCTCTGCGCGCGCATTGACATTTGAGCCTGATGCCATTCTCCAAAAAAAATATACTATTAAGATGGAAGGGCCGCCGCCGGCAAACCAGAAAGTATGGGTCAAAAAAGATTCTTCCATTATCCTGCGGCCGGTTCAAACAGGAATGACTGACGACACAAAAGTGCAGATCGTAAGCGGAATAGATTCGAATGATGAAGTGATTACGGGATATACCGGGGGTACAGCGCAGGGTTCTGTATCAGGTGCCGCTTCCAGTCCTTTTTTACCGAAACCACCATCGGGGGCGAATCGTAAAAACATGGGCCCTCCGCCACAATAACTTTCAATAACAGATGAAGAAAATTTTGGACATACAACACCTGAAACGCGAATTCACAGTTGCAGGTGAAACAGTGCGGGCATTGAGAGAAGTAACTTTCACTGTGGAGCCGGGAGAATTCGTCACGATCATGGGAAGCAGCGGATCGGGCAAAACCACTTTATTAAATATTCTCGGATGCCTCGATAAGCCCACTGCAGGCGATTATCTGCTGGATGGCGTCAATGTTAAGGATCTAAACAAAAATGAACTGGCAAGACTGCGAAACACGAGAATTGGTTTTGTATTTCAATCCTATAATTTACTCGCACGCACTTCAGCATTGGAAAATGTGGGGCTTCCATTGTTGTACAACAGAGATATTTCCTCTGCGGAAAGATTGTAAAGAGCCCGAAGAGCGCTCGAAGCAGTCAAACTACAGGACAGAGCGGATCATCTGCCCAATCAATTATCAGGCGGCCAGCAGCAACGCGTGGCCATTGCCCGCGCGCTGGTGAATGAACCTGTAATGATATTAGCCGATGAAGCGACGGGCAATCTGGACACACGGACTTCGTACGAAATCATGGCGCTTTTGCAGGACCTGAACCGGCAACAGGGAAAAACAATTGTTTTTGTAACGCATGAACCGGATATCGCCGCCTTCAGCAGCAGAACGGTTTCCCTGAAAGACGGAAGAATCATCAGGGACATTCGTCACGAACACCCCCGTTCAGCCAAAGAAATGCTGGACGCGTTGCCGGCTAGCGAGGATTATTAAATCAATATATGAACATTATAAATCTTTTTAAACTGGCATGGAAAGCGCTGCTTCGTAATAAGATGAGGGCCTTCCTGACAATGCTGGGAATTATTATCGGCGTTGGATCGGTGATCACTATGGTGGCCATCGGCCAGGGATCGAAGCAAAGCATTCGTCAGCAGTTGTCGGGAATGGGATCGAATATGATCAATATCCGTGCAAGCAGCAATCAGACAGTTGGAGGCGGAGCCAGGCTGGGCGCAGATAATCTGCAAACGCTCAAGATAAAAGATATCGAAGCCATCAGCAAACAGTCGAACTATGTCACCCATGTTTCTGCGGGCGTGCAAACCAATGGACAGGCCATCAACGGATCGAAAAACTGGCCGACCACATTGCAGGGCGTCAGCTCTTCTTACCTGGAGATCAGGGAGTGGAAGCTGAGCGCAGGCACCATGTTTACCGATAAAGATATTATGAGCGCTGCAAAGGTTTGTATCGTTGGACAAACGGTAGCCGATAATTTATTTGCAACGGGCACTGATCCTGTGGGTAAGATTATTCGATTCAATAAAATTCCCATTAAAATAATCGGGGTGCTGTCAAAAAAGGGAGCAAATACATTCGGGCAGGACCAGGACGATATTATCATAGCTCCTTACACCACTGTACAGAAGAGAATGCTGGCGATCGATTATATCCAAACCATTTATGCATCGGCCAGAGACGAGCAGAGCTCTGATTCGGCAACAAAAGAGATCACTGCCATCCTGCGCAAGTCGCATCAATTGAAAGCATCGGATGACGATGATTTTTCCATACGTACACAGGCCGAATTAATATCCACCATCAGTTCCACCAGTGAGCTTCTTACCGTGTTACTGGCAGCCATTGCAGGCATTTCGCTGGTGGTGGGCGGCATCGGGATCATGAATATCATGTATGTTTCCGTAACAGAACGAACCAAGGAGATCGGCCTGCGAATGTCGATAGGAGCTACGGGAGCCGATATTCTCTCCCAGTTCCTGGTGGAAGCGGTTTTGATCAGCATCGCCGGTGGATTGATTGGAATAGCGTTTGGCCTCAGCAGTTCCGCCCTGATCACTTTTTTCCTTTCATGGCCCACCGTGGTATCAGTGTCATCGGTAATTATTTCTTTTGCTGTTTGTGCAATAACCGGAGTATTTTTCGGATATTATCCTGCAAGAAGAGCATCAGGACTGGATCCCATCGAAGCATTGAGATATGAATAATCAGGCGGAACAGATATCGCAGAAAAAATTACCTGTTTTAAAACAGACGAAACGTGCAGTGATTCATTGTGCGGTGTGGATAGTTATAGTGATCATGCCTTATTTTTTGCATTACCCGGCGCCAAAAGACCCCGGGCACAACCCCGATTTTTATCCCTTCTTTTTACTCAACCTGTTTACGACAGTTGGCTGGGCGATATTATTTTATCTCAATGCGCTTGTGTTCGTTCCGCAATTCGTGTACCGGAAAAGATACCTGCTGTTCACCGTAACCGTACTGTTTATTTTCGGTGTCATCATCCTGCTTCACCGCATTATTTTCCCGATGCTGGTCGTCGGGCAGCCTTTCGAGTTCGGGCGGGCAATAGCCTTCAACCTCGCCCCTTTTATGCTGACGCTTGCGGTGAGCACCACCTATAAAATGCTGGGCGACAAATCGCGCACGGAACAATTGCTACAGGCACAACAGGAAGAAAATCTGAAAACAGAGCTTTCTTTTTTGCGATCACAGATCAGTCCGCACTTTTTGTTTAATGTACTCAACAATATGCTTGCCCTTTCACGAACAAAGAGCGATGAACTTGAGCCCACCATTTTCCGCCTTTCATCGCTGATGCGCTACATATTGTACGAAACGGATGAAGACAAGGTGCCGTTGCGAAAGGAAGCCGAATATTTAACCAATTATATTGACCTGCAGAAACAACGGATGGGTACAAAGGTGAAAGTAGATTTTACGATGGAGCTAAATGAAGAAGAAGGCTCGACAATTGCGCCTATGCTGCTGATCCCCTTTATCGAAAACGCTTTTAAACATGGAGTAACGGGCAGGCGCGATGCTGAAATAGTGATACAATTGAAGGCAATGGACAAAACACTGCAGCTTCTTGTCAGTAATTTCCGGCAAAGAAATGATATCGGGATAAAAGACAAAACCTCTGGTATAGGCCTGGCCAACGTCAAAAGGAGATTAAACCTGCTTTATCCGGCGCAGCATCAATTAACTATTCATGACGATCCAGAGCAGTTTTTCGTACAATTGCAGATTAATCTGGTACAATGATCAAGTGCATTTGTGTAGACGATGAACCCCTGGCGCTTCGGCTGATGGAAGATTATATCAGTAAAGTTCCCTTTCTCGAGCCGGTAGCGTTCTGCGAAGATGGCGCCGAAGCGAATCAGATCCTGCAAGACCAGCAAATCGACCTGGTATTTCTCGACATCCAGATGCCTGGCCTTACGGGATTGCAATTGATTAAAAGTCTTGCTGACAAGCCCATGTTTATCCTGGTTACGGCATATGAAGAATTTGCACTTGAAGGATATCGCCTTGATGTGGTAGATTATTTATTAAAACCCGTAGAGTTTCAACATTTCCTGCAGGCTGTCAATAAAGCCAGGGCGCGGTTCGATCTGCAGAATAACCGCCCGTCGCCTGAAAACAAAGGCGATTACTTTTTTGTCAACCTCGAATACAGTTTAGTGAAAGTGGTTATTGATGATATCGTTTGGATAGAAGGTTTGAGAGATTATATTAAAATACATTTCAAAGAAGGAAAACCATTGATGGTTCGTATGAGCATGAAAACAGTGGAAGAAAAGCTTCCTTTGTCAAAGCTCGTACGCATTCATAAATCGTATATCGTCTCGGTTCGAAATATCACTTCCGTCAGGAATAACAGCCTCTTCCTGGGAACAATCGAATTGCCCATCGGGGAAGCTTATAAGGCAAATGTAGACACCATTACAGGAAGAATTTAGAAATATGTTTTCAAATGCTTTTGCAGAATAAGATCCATCTATTTTATTTTAACCGCCACGCCCAGCTGTATATGGTTGGATCTCCAGGCGTACCGGTCATCAATGTTATTAATATCACTGACGCCCTTACTGAATTTAAGGGAAAAGACCACGTTCCCAACGTCGTATTGGCCGCCGGCAGTAACACCGAATTCACTTTTCTTAAAGGCATCCTTTCCTGAAAGAAGCAGATTTTCATTGGTGAAAAAATAATAACGGTACTGCGGACCTGCCAGAATAGAAAACTGATCCGTTAACCTGTAGTTGAGAAGCACGGGGAGGCTGAAGCCATACCTGGGCATATTCACAACAGCCGAAGGATTGCTTCCCGAATTATAGTAAGTAGTAAAATCATCGGCTTTTTTCACCTGGTATGAAACAAAAAGCAATTCAGGTTGAATACTCCACTGTTTACTGATTTTATACTGCGCAAAAGCCCCTAACTGCGCACCACGAGTCAATATAGCGCGCAGCCCCTTGCCTGATACAGTTGTCAGGCTCAGGTCTATTTTTGCACCATAGTGCCATTGCTGAGAGAAAACAGAAGAACTGATCAATAGCAATACAATGAGAAGTTTGTAGTGAGTGCTGACAGCTTTCATAAATGTTTTTATGTAAAAAGGTAAAAGTAGCAGGCGCTGCAACCCGGGTTGGGGATGTTGCGACAAACCTGGCGATTGTTGCTATAAAAAAGTGGTGAGAAGCCCCGTCAAAATCCGGGTCGGAATAGAATATTTTGATATGGATTTGTTATGGATAAACACTAAATTGGTAAGTGATGAAAAAGCTCCTGCTAATAGTAACCAACGTAGGCCGGTATGCCAGCGGAAGACTGGAAACAGGCCTGTGGCTAAGCGAATTGACTCATATCTATCACAGTGCGAAGGAAAAAGGCTGGAGTATCACCATCGCAAGCCCCAAAGGCGGCAATGTGCCGATCGATCCGGAAAGCCTGAAGCCTTTTGTGCTGGATAAAATTTCAAAGAATTATTACGGGAATCCGGCTTTTATGGATGAGTTGAATCATTCCAAAAGCCTGGAAGAAGTAAAGAACGATATGTTTGATTGCGTGTATTTATCTGGCGGGCATGCAACGATGTACGACTTTCCCAACGATGCAACGCTGCAATCGATTATCAGAAATCAATACGAAGACAATAAGATGGTGGCGGCCATTTGTCATGGCGTGGGCGGACTGATAAACGTAAAACTATCTAATGGCGAATATTTTATCAAAGGAAAATCCATGACCGGATTTGACTGGTTTGAAGAAACACTGGCCAGGAGAAAAAAAGAAGTGCCCTTCAACCTGGAAGCCGCCATTAAGGAGCGGGCCGCCAATTTAAAGAAAGCATTTATACCGATGACCTCCCATGTAGTGGAGGATGGCTACCTCATTACCGGTCAAAATCCTTTCAGTTCTAAAGAAATGGCAAAGGTGGTTACGAACAAGCTCGAAAACAGTATATAAAATAACCAATCCGGTTCATAATTTCATAACAAATATGATTTTCGCTTTAACCTGATGCAAGCCAGCACACTACGCGTGCACAGCCCGATTGTTTACTTAAATATAAAATTACATTCAAAAAAAATTACCAATATTGCAGAACCCTCTCACAGGGGATATTAAAACAGACTGCAAATGGTTGATGCGCTGCAATTGCAATACTGGATTGAGCAGGCGGCCCTTTTCGATAATGAAGAAGCCTATGAAAAAGTGTTTCTTCATTTCAACAACAATCTGTATCGCCTTGCATTTTCATTTGTCAGGGATGAACAGGTAGCCGAAGAGATTATTTCGGATACCTTTATCAATCTCTGGAAAAACCGTGTAAAACTCCTTGAAATAGAAAACCTCAAGGTATATCTCTACATATCGGTTAAAAATCTTTGTATCCGTCATCTCAGCCGCAACAAATCCCGGATAGATTTTGGGTTCGACGACGTGTTCCTGGAACACGCCGCTTCCACATCGCACACTCCCGAAAGCCTTATGGTATCGGAGGAAATGCTGAAATCGCTGGAAAGGGCTATTGAAAACCTGCCCCCGAAATGCAGGCTGATCTTTAAAATGGTACGGGAAGACGGGCTGAAATACAAAGAGATAGCTCAAATCCTCAACATATCGGTAAAAACAATCGATGCCCAGATGGCCATTGCCACCAAACGCGTTGTTCAGTCGCTCGGCTGTCTCATCCGCGAATAATTTTCAGTTTTTTTTGAGCCCGCTTAGGGGATCTTTCTTATTTCCGGCTCCTTATTGTACCAAAAGATTTGTTCCCTGATGTCAAACAATAAGATCTGGCAGCTGGTAGCCCGGAAATTATCCGGCGAAGCCTCTCTCGATGAACTGAAAGAGCTTGAATCCCTCTTGCAGGAAAATCCCGAGCTGGCCTACCGGGTAGATATTTATTGCCAGTATTTCGATAAACCATCAAAATCGATATACCGCACCCGGGAAGCCAAAGAGGGCTCCCTGGAACATTTCCGCGCACGCTTCAACCGGGAATTCGGTGCCGAATCCAAAATCGTTCCGCTTAACACGGTCCACCGCCGTTTTTTCACCGGAACCCTGAAGAAGCGCATCGCCGTCGCTGCCGCTGCCATCGTAATTGCATCCACAATTTTTTTCATGATTGGGCGGCGAGTAGAAATAGTGACCGCATCGACAATCCTTTTCAGAACGGGAAGGCAAACAGGAAACAAGCCGGCAGCGCATCCGGATGCAGTAAGAGAAGTGAATGCCATGCGCGGAACACGTTCACAGATGATATTGCCGGATGGCAGTATCGTGTGGCTGAACAGCGACAGCCGGATCAGCTACAATGCAGATTTCGGCCAGACCAGAAGGGAGATAACATTGATTGGAGAAGCTTTTTTTGATGTGGCGCACAATGAATCCGTGCCGATGGTGGTACATACCAAAAATATAAATATCCTGGTAAAAGGTACGGCCTTCAATGTGAGAAGTTACCCCGAGAGCAATACGGTAGAAACCTCTCTCATTCGCGGGGCGGTGGAACTGACAACGAATGCCAATCCCAACAGAAAAATAATGCTGAAACCGAATGAAAAGATAATAGTGGATGTGTTGGCTGAAGATGCAGCCTCAGCAGCAGACCCCGTAAAAATAAAGACCGAAAAAAATCCTCCCGAACCTGCTGACCTTTATCACATAGAGCAGCTCGACGGAAGCCGTTATAATATTATCCCGGAAATTTCATGGATGCAGAATGAACTCGTTTTTGATAATGAAATATTTTCAGAAGTAATCGCAAAAATGGAAAAATGGTATAACGTGAAGATTGTATTGGAAAATAACGAGCTGGCCAATAAACGCGTTTCCGGAATATTTAAAAAAGAAGATATCAGACAGGCCCTGGAGGCTTTGCAATATATCGGTGGGTTCCGGTTTGAGATAAATGAAAACACCATTGTTATCAGATAATTCACAACCAAATATTAACAATCAAAACAACTGACGTCTATGGCCTGACCCAAGAAATTCAAGTTTCAAAAAAAAGAGAGATGCTGCTACATCCCTCCTTTTGTCCTTAACTTAAAAAGGTATCGCATTCCTGACCGGAGCACATACCTATTTCTTTAAACTAAGAAAATAAAATTATGAAAAAATTGATTGTATCTCAATCGACAGGAGATACTTATCCAAAATTTCTCAAACTGCTTATTGTAATGAAACTAACTGCATTCCTGTTAATCGTAGCATGCCTTCAGGCTTCTGCCACCGGTTATTCGCAGAACGATATAAGCATTTCCGTTAAAAATGTTGAACTGAAAAAACTGCTCAGTATCATCCAGAAGCAGACCGATTACCGGTTTCTGTACAGGGACGCACAACTTCCCAGGGATAAAAAGTTTAGCCTGGAGCTGACGAAAGTATCCATTCAAACCGTTCTCAACTCCATACTGGATACCACCTCTCTGCGCTATCGCGTTTTAAAAGATAAACTTATCGTTCTAAGCGCCGCCAATGCCGAGGTCAACAGCCATATGGTAAGAGGAAGGATAACAGATGAAAAAGGCCAGCCGCTGCAAGGCGTAAGCATTCACCTGAAAGGCACTTCTACAGGCGTCTCGACTGCATCCGATGGGTCCTTCTCTATAGAGGTACCGGACAACAGCATTCTTGAGATTTCATTTATCGGGTATATAACGCAGGAGATCACAGTCAGGAAAGATGAAACCATCAACCTGAAGTTAGTACCCGGCGACAAGAACCTCGACGAAGTAGTAGTGGTAGGCTTCGGCACGCAAAAAAAGGCCAACCTCACCGGCGCGGTGGACATGATTACGGCTAAACAGCTTGAAAGCAGGCCGATTGCCAACCTGGGCTCGGGTTTGCAGGGTCTTATCCCTAACCTGAACATCACTACCAGTAATGGCCGCGCAACCACCAACCCCGCATTTAACATCCGCGGATTTACCAGCATCAACGGCGGGGACCCCTTAATCCTGGTAGACAATATTCCGTACAGCATAGATGAAGTGGCCCGTATCAACCCCGACGATGTGGAAACGGTTTCTGTATTAAAGGACGCATCTGCCGCCGCCATCTACGGCGCCCGCGGCGCCTTCGGCGTTGTGCTGATCACTACTAAAAAAGCCAAAGGCCGTAAACTTAATGTGTCTGTAAACGGAATGGTCGGATATCGCACAATTGGTAAAATGCCCGAACTCGTTACCGACCCATTCACCGTGATGGATATGAAAACAGAGGCCGGCAAGCCGCTTTACAACCTATATCCTGAATCCGCCAGGGCGTATGCAAAACAACGTTCTGAAGATCCCTCACTGCCTGCTGTTACGCTTGCCGACAATGGTACCGACTGGGTATATACCGGCGCTACCGACTGGCTGAAAGAGGCTTACAACAGCAGCGCTCCCACATACAATGCCAATATCAGCATATCACAGCGCGCGGAAAAATTAAGCTATTATTTTTCCGGCGATTATTACCGCCAGGATGGTTTGCTGAAATATGGCAATGATATCTACAACCGGTATAACGTAAGAGGTAAAGTGGATTTTGATGTAACCAGCTGGCTCAAAGTATCCAACAATACCCAAATCACAAGCACCGATTATGAAGCGCCCGTGTTCCTCGACGGCGATTTCTTCTGGAACGTAAACCGCACCAATTCGCTGAGCGTTCCCAAAAACCCCGATGGAAGCTGGACAAAAGATGGCGCACCCGTACTGGGAGCATTACAGCAGGGAGGAAGAAAAAGAGATAAATTGAATGAATACATCACCACCTTCTCTGCAAAAGCATCCCTGATCAAAAATGTCTGGGACCTGAATGCAGAAGCAACGTTCAGGCGCGGGTCGGATGTGATTCGTTCTTACGACATACCGGTAGCATACAAAACAGGACCGAATGCCACGCCGCAATATACTTTCTCCAATACATGGGCAAAGAACGAAAACACCACCAGGCAGTATAATGTTTATAACGTATATACTGATTTTCATAAAAATTTTGGCGATCATTTTTTACAGGGGCTTGTTGGTTTTAACAGTGAGTATAACAACAACAGTTATTTTTCTGCAAGAAAAAATGGACTGATCTCTCCCAGCCTTCCGTCTATTGATCTGAGCACCGGCACCATGACAGAAACCGAACAGGTAAAAGACTGGGCCGTACAAGGACTATTCTACCGCCTGGCCTATAATTATAAAGGAAAATACCTGTTGGAATTTAATGGGCGTTACGACGGATCTTCCCGTTTTCCGGAAGGAAAAAGATGGGGATTCTTCCCTTCTGCATCTGCAGGATGGGTAGTATCGGATGAATCCTTCTTCAAAGGCATCAGCAACGCGCTTTCACTTGACATGTTTAAGCTGCGCGCATCCTACGGAACCCTGGGCAACCAGACATTTGCCTACAACGACAATTTCCCTTACTATGATGCCTATCCTTACCTGCCCATTTTACCCATCAGCCAGCCCAGTATTATCCTGGGTACAAACAGGCCTACTATCGTGAGCATTCCCAAACCCGTATCGAATAATTTCAGCTGGGAAAGTATTACCAGCGTGGCGAACTTCGCTGATCTTGCGATGCTGCACAACAGGTTCAACGTCACCTTCGATAAATACACCCGTTATACAAGGGATATGCTGATCCCCGGTCACGAGCTTCCCGCTGTTTTTGGCGCTGCTGCTCCAACCGAAAATAATGGTAACCTTAAAACCAAAGGATGGGAACTGCGCCTGAACTGGAGAGACAATGCCACAGTAGCAGGATCACCGCTCTGGTATAGCTTCACATTCACGTTGGCCGACAACAGGTCGTGGATAACCAAATATGACAACCCAACCAATTATCTTGGAAGCACATTTAACATCAACACCAGTACCGCCAACCTCAGCTATTACAACGGAATGCAGATTGGTGAGATCTGGGGCCTCGACCTGCTGGGATTTTTCAAAGATGCGCAGGATGTTGCCAATTCTCCCAACCAACGTGCTGTAGGTGAAGACGACCAGGGATACAATTTCTATGCAGGGGATCTGAAATTCGCCGACAGGAACCACAATGGTGTGATCGACCTGGGCGATAAAACCCTGAGTAATCCCGGTGACATGCACATCATCGGCAACAAAAGCTCACGCTATCCGTATGGAATCGATCTCTCCGGCGGATGGAAAGGCTTCGATCTGCGTGTGTTCATGCAGGGCATCGGTAAAAGAGACTGGTACCCCGGCAACTCGAATATTTATTTCTGGGGCATTTACACACAGCCCTGGACGAATGTAACCACGCTGAACATGGACCACTGGACACCGGAAAATCCAAATGCCTATTTCCCTGCTGTGAGAGCATATACTGCAGAGGATCCTATGTCGCCACTCGCTATTCCTAATCAAAAATATATGCAGAACGGCGCTTACATGCGCATAAAGAATCTAACGCTGGGATATACCCTGCCAATGTCTTTACTGCAAAGGATAAAGTTGAGCAAGGTTCGTTTTTATGTGAGTGCGGAAAATATTTTCGAGATCACCCATTTGAAGGTAAAGCTTGATCCCGAATCACTGGGCGATGGTAACAGGCCACAGGCTGCCTATCCGTTCCAGCGTACTTATTCTTTTGGTGTAAACCTCAATTTTTAAATGAATTAATCTTATTAGGATGAAACGAATTTCATATATACTTTTAATAGCCTCGATACTGGGCGTTTCATGTAAAAAAGATTTTTTACAGCGCACGCCGCCATCGGCCATTACCGACCAGGATTTTTTTAATACCCCCGCCGACCTGGAAACGTATGCCAATGGCTTATACACAAAACAACTTCCTGCCTTATGGGCCGACCTGGAAATTGCAGATAATTTTTCCGATAATATTTCTGTTTACACCGGCGCCAGCGAATACGACAACCTTATCCGCAACGGCATAACCGCCGATAATGTCAAAGGCTGGGATAGAGATACCTGGGGCATTTTGCGCAGCATCAATTTTATGCTGGACAATGTTGGAAAAACCACTGGCGATCAGTCTGTAATCAATCATTACATTGGTGTGGCGCGTTTTTTCAGAGCTAATTTTTATTACAAAATGGTCAAGCGTTATGGGGATGTGCCCTGGTATTCTCATGTGCTCTCCAATAAAGACGACGACCAGTTACAGAAGGCCAAAGACCCGCGTGCCACAGTAGTGGATTCCATAATGGCCGACCTGGAATATGCAGCCGCAAACGTGTTGCCCGCAAGAACCAATAACACATATGTTACCAAATGGGGCGCATTGACATTGCTGGCGCGCATCGCTTTGCATGAAGGCACCTATCGTAAATACCATACGGAGCTGAACCTGGGCTCGAGTGCGCAGGCTTTCCTGGAGCGCGCAGCCTCTGCTTCAAAAGACATAATGGACAATGGAGGTTTTGATATCACCGGCAGCGGCGCTACCGGGTTCAGGACCTTATTTACCAGCAACGACCTCTCCGGAAATAAAGAAGTGATCTTTCTTCAGAAAAATAATAAAGAGCAGGGTGTCGCTAATAATTCGCATGTTGTGCTCGACTGGCAATGGGCATTGAGCTCCAGCCTTGCTGATGAATTCCTGATGACCGACGGCACACCCTTCACCTCACAGCCGGGTTATAACACCAAAACCTTCGTAAACATCTTCACCAACCGCGACCCGCGCCTGGCAGAAACCATTATGCCCCCGGGATTTGCTACTGCATCGAGCAATCCTCCGTATGTAACCCGTCCTAATTTCGGTGGCTACCTGCAGGTTAAATCTTACCCGCGCGACCCCGCATTGCGCGGTGGATGGGTATTGAATTATACCGACCTGCCCATTTTCAGATTTGCAGAAGTGCTGCTGATCAATGCTGAAGCAAAAGCAGAATTAGGCACTCTCAGCCAGACGGATGTCGATGCCACAATCAACAGGATTCGCGCCCGCGTTGGAATGCCTGCATTGAATATGGCGGCCACCAACGGTTCACCCGACGCTTATCTCGCGGCAAAATATCCGCTGGTAAGTGGTGCAAACGCAGGCGTCATTCTGGAAATCCGCAGGGAACGCAGGGTGGAACTGGCCTGCGAGGGCCTTCGGCTGGACGATCTGTATCGCTGGAAAGCTGGTTCTCTTCTGGGCCAGAGCACCAGTGGCATGTATGTTCCTGCATTAGGCGGTCTTGATGTAACCGGTGATGGCGTGGCCGATATCGCTATTCTTCAATCGAAGGATGATGAAAGCCCTATAGCCGGATTACCTCCCGACGTAAAAAGCAACATTGTGAAATATTATCTTTCCGATGGCGATTTCATTTTGTCCAATGGAACGTCCGGCCGCATCATGTTTGCAAAAGATGTGGCACAGCCCCGCAATTTTATTGAGCCTAAATATTATTATTTCCCAATCCCCACTTCACAGATAACATTAAGTGGTAAAAAATTAACGCAGCCCGAGGGTTGGCAATAACCGGATAATTAAATCGGTAATAATCGACCGGTGGGATGCATCGTCGTCCCGCCGGTTCTTTTTAAGAACATATAATATGAAACGCAGATCATTCCTTCGCAACACCTCATTAACGATAGCGGGAGTTCCCGTTATCGGATCGATTAATGCCAATGAGGCTTCCGGTGAAAAGAAAAAAAACCGCAAGCCGGTGCTTACCATTGCACATATAACCGATGTGCATATACGACCCGACGAAAATGTGCCGCAGCGATTCATCAAATGCCTTGAAACCATAAAGCGGCATAAGATAGATTTTTTCCTGAATGGCGGCGACAGCATACATGCTGCGGATTATAAAGATATTAGCCGCGAGCGGGTGCTCGAACAATGGAAATGCTGGGATGAATGCATGCAAAGCTTAAAAGGTTATGAAGTATATGCCTGCGTAGGCAATCATGATAACTGGTGGGCGGCCCCGTCAAAAGACGATGAAATGTATGGCGTAACCTATGCTGCAAAAAGAGCAGGCATGCCGCATCGCTATTACAGCTTCACAAAAAAGAACTGGCATTTCATTGTACTCGATGGAAATAACGACGGAATCTCGCTCGACCCCGGGCAGATGGCATGGTTGCAGAAAGAGCTTGAAAATATACCGGAAGGTTCCTATGCCCTGCTGATGTCGCATTTCCCGATACTTACAGTGACAAACACCTGGGAAGGCGGCCAGCATAAAGACCATAAAGAACTGAAACAATTGTTTTATACACATAAAGAAAAGGTAAAGATCTGCCTGAGTGGCCACCAGCATTTATCAGACAGGGCATGGTATAACGGAGTGCATTATTTTTGCAACGGGGCTATGAGCGGATTCTGGTGGGGCAAGGGAAATGAGAAATCGGCGCAGCCTTATTTTTACCAGGAAACGCCGCCCGGCTATGCGATCATCAGGCTCTATGAAAACGGTGAAATAGAAAATGAATATATACCTGTTACTATTTCAGAATAATTTTTATACGACACTAAGACGTTTATATTATGAGAGATAAGAGAAGAATAATAAATCTCCTGCCGGCAATTGTGGCCATTCTTTTTTGTGCAGGCACGAAGCATCCGAAGGCGCCAGCTCCCGACTGGGAAGAAAACTTTGATCAGAAAGGTTCTTTCGACGCCACACGATGGTCAAAAATACCGCGCGGCCTTTCCAACTGGGACCGGCACATGAGCGATTTCGACAGTTGCTATGCCATGCGTGACGGTAAACTTATCCTGCGGGGCATCAATAACACCACGGTAAAAAATGACACATCCCGGTATCTTACCGGTGGCGTTTACACAAAAGACAAGGTAAGCTTCGGCCTGGGAAGATTGGAAATACGTGCCAGGCTCGGCACGGCCACCGGCGCCTGGCCGGCATTCTGGCTGCTGGCACAAGGAAGGAACTGGCCACAGGGAGGGGAAATTGACATCATGGAACATCTCAATCACGATGATATCGTGTACCAGACTGTTCACTCGCACTATACCGTCGACCTGGGGATCAAAGACAATCCAAAACATTCCGCCACCGCAAAAATAAATCCGGGCGATTTCAATGTTTATGCAGTGGAAAAATACCAGGACAGCGTTGTCTTCTATGTAAATAATAAAAGGGTATTTTCCTATCCACGTATCAGAACAGATAAAGAAGGGCAGTTCCCCTATGCCGAAAACGAACATTACCTGCTGCTGGATATGCAACTAGGCGGCGATTGGGTTGGGAAAATCGATCCTTCGCAACTGCCCGTTGAAATGGAAATCGACTGGGTGAGATTTTACAGGTTTAAGTAATCCATCTCAACCCGGCGATTTTTCGGGGAAGCGCTCTTCCGGGGTTTTCCATTTTAAGAATCAGATATTTTTTTCGAATAAAAATATTCACGGCATGCGTTATTCATTCTTCTTATTTTTTATAATGATCTCCGTTTGCTGCTTTGCGCAGACATCCGCGATTAAATTCCAAAACACTATTGCTGTGAATGCAGGCGATACCAAAGAAGAGATAATCGCAAAGGCGGCCCATGTAATTCCCACAGAAAATCAACTGGAAGCATTAAAAAATGAATTCATTGCATTCGTGCATTTCGGACCCAACACATTTACCCGGATGGAATGGGGTAGCGGCAAAGAGGATCCTGCAATTTTCGACCTGAAAGAACTGGATACCGATCAATGGTGCAAAGCAATGAAAGCCGCAGGCATGAAGATGGTGATACTCACCGTAAAGCATCACGATGGGTTTGTGATCTGGCAAAGCCGTTATACACAGCACGGTATCATGTCTACCGGCTTCCGGAACGGGAAAGGTGACATATTAAAAGACCTGTCGGCCTCCTGTAAAAAATACGGGCTGAAACTGGGCATCTATCTTTCACCCGCTGACCTGTACCAGATAGAAAGCCCGCAGGGATTGTATGGTAACCAGAGCCAGTACACCAAACGCGCGATACCGCGCGAAGTACCGGGCCGGCCATTCGCCAACAAAACCAGGTTCGAGTTTATAGTGGATGATTACAACGAATATTTTTTAAACCAGTTATTTGAGTTGCTGACTGAATATGGCCCGGTAGATGAAGTGTGGTTCGATGGCGCGCATCCGAAAAGAAAAGGTGGTCAGCGCTATAATTATGAAGCCTGGAAAAAACTGATCCATACGCTTGCGCCGAAAGCAGTAATATTCGGGCGGGAAGATATTCGCTGGTGCGGCAATGAATCGGGCAACACGCGTACTTCGGAATGGAACGTGATCCCTTATAGTGAGAACCCCGATACCACCAGTCATTTTCCGGATATGGGAGATGAAAACTTAGGGAGCCGCTCCAACTTATACAAGGCCAGATACCTGCACTACCAGCAGGCGGAAACCAACACGTCTATCCGCGAAGGATGGTTTTACCGCGATGAGAACACACAGAAAGTGAGAAGCGCCGATGATGTATTCGATATTTATGAACGCGCTGTTGG